>JAFTRF010000216.1 GCA_017462405.1 Clostridia bacterium
AAACATAGTCGGCAATGACGTGTTCGCCGATGACCAGCCCATATTTGAAGCCCTGTACCGCCACGCTGCGGATGACATTGTGGTCATTCTGGTCGCCGGACATCATCAGCCCCACGGTGTGGCAGGGGTTTTCCTGCAATTCGACGCCCAGCACCGCATCGCCCACCGATTCCAGCAAACAGAACTGGCAGTCCATGACGTGGACCCGGCTGACATTCTGCAGATTGACGGCAGATTGAGTAGGATACATCTTGTCCCGGCGCATGGGTACGGCAAATTCCAGATTGGTCAGCGTCACCAGCGAACAGCTGAACCGTCCCCGGCAGGAGGTGCCCTGCGGAGCCGACAGAATGGCATAGGGCCGGGCGGTGGGGTCGTGCTCCTCCGGTGCATCCCAGTCGGAGAAAATGGTGGTACTGGAAAAGACACGCGGCTCCGGATCGCCGGGCTGGGGAAGAAAGCGGGTCGTCCCGTAGGGACTGTCCACCGGGCGCACCTGATAGCTGTACAGGAACCGGCACGGCATTTCGCCCTCCAGCTGGATGTTGGCGGCACCGGCCGGAATCACCAGCTGGGCGCGGACGGGCTGTCCGTCGATTTCTTCGATTGCCGGAGCAGCGATCCGGTAGCCGTGCGGCGTAAAGGGAAAGAAGATCTTGCCGCCGCCTCGCCGTGCAGTATAATCAATGGCAGCCTGAATGGCGGCGGTGTCGTCGGTGCGGCCGTCGCCCCTGGCACCGAAATCAAAGACGTTGATACCGAAGTTCATGATGGTTTCCTCCTGTGATATATGTTATGGCTCCAGTGCTTTACTGCGGAAATAAGATGCCGTGGCGCACAGCATCCGCAATGCGTCCGCCGCCAGTTCCGGCGGAAACTGCTGAACAAAACAGCTGGCTTCGATGTTGATATTGCCCCGGTATCCGGTGGCCCGCAGCCCCCGGATGAATCGGCTCCAATTGCAGACACCTGTGAACGGCAGGGTGTGGTCATCGCTGCAGCCGTCATTGTCGTGGACGTGCAGTACCTTCAGGCGGTTGCCGAGCAGCTCAATGGCATTGCAGGTATCGCCGCCGGTCAGCAGCAGATGCCCGGTATCCAGACAAAAGCCGAAGCACGTTTCACCGGCCAGTGCGTTCAGCGTGTCGATGTAGTGATTGGCCTCGTTCATGTCGGAGCAGGCCGAAGCGTAGATCTTTTTGGTACCCCAGTCAATGCAGTATGCATTTTCCAGACAGCAGGTTACACGATATTGTTTCAAGAGCGGAATGAGCGACGCAAAAAACGCGATGTTTTCTGCATATTCCTGTTCCTTGGTCAGCGAAGGGTAGCGGGCGCTGCCGTCGAATATGGGGTGAACGACCAGATTCCGGCATCCCAGTTCCGCGCACAACGCAATGGTTTTCCGGACACACTGCTGCATGATGTCCGTTTCCTGCGGCTTCCGCGGAACATAGGAAGCGGGTGCGTGAATTTGCTCCACGGTCAGCCCGTATTTGCATAATCCGGCTTTGATGGGGTCGATGAACGCACGGATGCGCTCCTCATCCAGCAGCCAGTCGCGGTACGCCTCAACCATCGCGTCCTTGCGCGGAAAAAGGGGATCGTCCAGACCGAGGTCAACACCGTCGAATCCGGCTTCACGGATGGCGCGCAAACCTCCGGCCACGCCCAGCGCGTGAAATGCGCCGCCGGTTGCAATACTGATTTTCATAAAAACCTCCTGAGATGTGTGATCGGAATGAAAAAGGCTCCGATCGGAGCCTTTGAGGCTGTCGAAAAAGGTCGCGCACAGCGGCCTTTTTTGTGTTATAATAGAAGTAGAAGAAAAGAACGGAGTGAATCGGAGATGCTGGTAAAACATAAAGAGTTGAACGGACAGGTAGAATTTGTGGTACTGGAAGAAA
>JAFTRF010000217.1 GCA_017462405.1 Clostridia bacterium
AGGCTTCGGCCGGCGGATCAGACACGGCTTCGCTGATGGATTCGGCGGAAGAAAAAATCATGTCGATCCGGGGCACCGACCGCAATACCGGTCTGGAGCACATCCGCAGTATTCTGGTGAAGGCCTACGACACCATCGAAAAGCTCAGCCAGCCAGGTTCGGAAACGCTTCGGGTACCGACTGGCATCTCGGATCTGGACGATGTGATTTTCGGTCTGAACAAAACGGACCTGATTCTGCTCGCTGCCCGTCCCGGTATGGGTAAAACCAGCTTTGCGCTGAATATCGTGCGCCATGCGGCCCTGCACGCCGGCAAGAAGGTTGCGTTTTTCTCACTGGAAATGAGCAAGGAGCAGCTGGTGATGCGTCTGCTGTCGTCGGAGGCGCTGGTGGCCAGCGAAAAGCTCCGCAGCGGCAAGCTGCAGGACAACGACTGGCGTAAAATCGCCGAGGCATCGGATGTACTCAGCCGTGCCGAGCTTTATTTTGACGACACCCCCGGTATTACCGTACCGGAAATGAAAGCCCGTCTGCGCCGTCTGGGCAATGTCGATCTGGTAGCCATCGACTATCTGCAACTGATGTCTTCCGGCCGCCGTTCGGAAAACCGTGTGCAGGAAATTTCGGAAATTACCCGGAATCTGAAAATTCTGGCCAAGGAATTCGATGTGCCGGTGCTGACGCTGTCGCAGTTGTCCCGTTCCACGGAAAGCCGTGCAGGACACAAGCCCATGCTGTCCGACCTGCGTGATTCCGGTTCAATCGAACAGGATGCCGACATCGTCATGTTCCTGTACCGTGAGGACTACTATAAGGACGAGGCAAAGGAAGACAGCAAGGCCGACAACAACGAAAGCGAATGCATCGTGGCGAAAAACCGTCACGGACGCACCGACAGTGTCAAGCTGCACTGGCAAGGTGAATTCACCCGGTTCACCGGTCAGGAGGTCGTTCGCCGTGAACGATAAGGTGCGGCAGACCGTTCTGCGGGAACATCTGCTGGACAACAATCCGCCTGTGGTAGCAGCGGTGTCCGGCGGTGCAGATTCGGTTGCACTGTTGCATCTGCTGGTGCAATGGGGCGTGCCGGTGACGGCCGTACATGTTCATCATGGCATCCGTGGGGCAGAAGCCGACCGGGATGCAGCATTTGTGGCATCGTTGTGCGAACGTTGGGCGGTATCGTGTGTCATCCATCGCGCAGATGTACCAAAACTTGCGGCGGAAACAAAGCGGGGGCTGGAGGAAACGGCCCGCCGGATCCGGTATGAACTGCTGGAGCAGGAGGCCGGACCGCGCAGAGCCGTGATTGCTACGGCGCATACGCTGTCGGATCAGACGGAAACCGTATTGCTTCATCTGATCCGCGGAACCGGGAGCCGGGGATTGTGCGGTATCCCATACAAAAGGGAGCGGATCATCCGTCCGCTGCTGGACTGCACCCGCGCGGAGATCGAGGCTTATTGCGGAGAACACGGGCTGGCATATGTGCAGGACAGCACCAACGCCGACAGCACCTATGCACGGAATCGGCTGCAGAACATCGTCATCCCGGAAATGAAAACGATCAACCCGCGATTGGAGGCCGCAGCGGAACGCCTGTGCCGCCGGATGCGATTGCAGGAGGATTACATGGAGACACAGGCGGCGCAGCTGCTGGAATCGGCCCGCTGCGACGATGGTTTTGACACGGAGGTCCTGCGGCAGGCACATCCCGCACTGCGGCATACGGCATTGCGGATGCTGTGCCGGGAAGCACAGATCGTGTCAGATCTTGCAGAGCATCACATTGATGCGGCAGACGAGTTGCTGACAGCGGATGGGGCAGTATCACTGCCCGGAAACGGACGGGCGGTGTGCCGCAGCGGACGGCTGACGGTCCGGCAGCAGATCACGGAACAGCCGGAATTGCC
>JAFTRF010000218.1 GCA_017462405.1 Clostridia bacterium
CGACATCGTAGATGCCATCCGTGCTGTACCGGCTACGACCGTGTTCGTGCAGCCCAACAACAAGAACATCATCATGGCTGCCCAGCAGGCCATTGATATCTGCACCGAGCGGAAGGTCATCGTGCTGCCCACCCGTACCATTCCGCAGGGTATGTCCGCAATGCTGGCTTATGATCCCGATTCCGACGACGAGACCAACACCGAGCTGATGATGGAAGCCGCCGGCAATGTATCCACCGGTCAGGTGACCTTTGCAGCCCGTGACTCCGACTTCGGCGGTTTCAAGATCAAGGAAGGCGATATGCTGGCTATGGAAAATGGCAAGCTGGTGTTCACCGAGAAGGAAGATCCGGTCAGAACCACCTATCGTCTGGTGCGCTCCATGGCTTCCCGCGATACCGCATTCGTCACCGTGATCTACGGCGAGGATGTCACCGACGAGCAGGCTGAAAAGCTGCAGTCCATGCTGGAATCCAAGCTGGGCGATGACGTGGAAATCACCCTCATCAACGGTGGTCAGCCCGTCTACTACTTCATCGTATCCATCGAATAATTTTTCGCATCTGTTCCAGCTGCGGCAAGTCGCTTCACCGGCGGCTGCGCCGCAGCTTTTTATTTTGGTTCTTTTGCAAATGCTGGGATAGTTGCATCGTGTAAATGATATTCAGGTCGCCCTCTACTGCAACGAAAAGAAACACACCTCAATTTGAGGACTCGTCTGCGCCGTGACTGAGAGGGGGATCGTGGCTGCGCAGTTCTTTGTGTAAACAACTCCAACATTTGTTACAGAATCTCTATTTTACTGCAAAGGAGGGCCGATGATGCCGTCACTGTTCACCGTTCCCATTCATGCATTAAAGCAAATCGGCCCCAAACGCGCCCAATTGTTTGAGCAGCTTGGACTGTCCACCGTGGGACAGCTGCTGCGCTATTACCCGCGCACCTACCGCAACTGGCAGACGGTGCGCGACATCCGCGACGTACCGCCCGACGAAACGGCGGTCATCCGCGTCACCGTCACACGTCCTCCGGCCGAGCGGCGCATCCGCAAAGGCATGATCCTGTATAAATTTTCCGCCGCAGACGAAACCGGGTCGGTCGAGGTCACACTGTTCAACAACAAATTTGGCGCCGCACGTTTTACGGCCGGTTCAGAATTTTTACTGTATGGCAAGCTGAACGGCAGCGGCCTGTACCGCACGATGAGCGCCCCGGATTTCGCCGAAGCAGGAAACGGCGGACAGATTCAGCCCATTTACGGTCAGACTGAGGGACTGCCCTCCCGCATCATCCAGCAGGCCGCCGCGCAGGCACTGACGATGCTGCCGGAGCAGGTACGTGACCCGCTGCCCGACGAATTGCGGACACGACGCGGCCTGTGCGGGCTGCGGGAAGCCATCTGCACCCTGCATCAGCCGCCCGACATGGATCGTCTGGCCGAAGCACACCGCCGCGCAGCCTATGAGGAACTGCTGGTCATGCAGCTGGGGCTGCTGCGCCACAAATCCCACAGCCGGGGGGAGACTGCTCTGCGGCTGACCCATGACGACAGCGAAGCATTTTTCGCCCGCCTGCCGTTTGCGCCCACCGGTGCCCAGCGTCGCGCCGTATCCGATGCCATCCGGGACATGATGCGCTCCACCCCGATGGCGCGTCTCCTGCAGGGCGACGTAGGCAGCGGCAAAACGGCCGTGGCCGCTGCGCTGTGTCATACGGCCGCCCGGAACGGCCTGCAATCGGCGCTGATGGCTCCTACGGAAATTCTGGCTGCCCAGCATGCCAGTACCCTGCAGAAGCTGTTTGACGGCACCGGCATCGTCTGTGCTCTGCTGACGGGGTCCACCCCCGCCGCCCGCAAACGGGAGATTCTCGCCGGGCTGGCCGACGGTTCCGTTCATGTGGTCGCCGGTACCCACGCGCTGATTTCCGATGCCGTGGTCTTTCAGCGGCTGGGGCTGATCATCACCGACGAACAACATCGGTTCGGTGTCGCTCAACGAGCCGCATTGTCCGCCAAAGGCGCACAGCCGCACCTGTTGGTCATGTCTGCTACCCCTATCCCGCGCACCCTCGCGCTGATGATGTACGGCGATCTGGACTTGTCGGTACTGGATGAACTGCCGCCCGGCCGTCTGCCGGTCGATACGCTGGCCATCCGGAGCAGCCGCCGGGAACGCGCCTTTGCCTTCATCCGGAGCCAGTTGGAACTGGGGCGACAGGCGTATGTCGTCTGTTCGCTGGTAGAAGGCGACGATGAAGCCCCCGACGACCGCAAGGCCGCCGCCGATTACTGTACGGAATTGCAGCACGGCGCATTGGCGGGGTTCACCGTGGACCTGCTGCACGGGCGCATGAAGGCCGCCGAAAAAGAGGCCGCCATGGCGAAATTCGCTGCCGGCGAAACGCAGGTATTAGTGGCCACCACCGTCATCGAAGTCGGGGTGGATGTCCCCAATGCGTCGGTGATGCTCATCGAAAACGCCGAGCGTTTCGGCTTGTCGCAGCTGCATCAGTTGCGCGGACGGGTCGGGCGCGGCGGCACACAATCGTACTGCATTTTGGTATCCGATGCACAGGGTGCGGAGGCCCGGAAGCGCCTGTCCGTTATGGTGGAAACCACCGACGGCTTCCGCATTGCCGACGAAGACCTGCAGCTGCGAGGTCCCGGCGATTTTTTCGGCACCCGACAGCACGGACTGCCCGCCCTGCAGATGGCCGGACAGTACAGCGACATTGCCCTGATGCAGATGGCACAGGAGGATGCATTGTCCATTCTGCATACCGATCCCGGACTCGATGCGCCGCAGCATCGTGCCCTGGCCACCGAAGTGCGCCGTTTGTTCGGATCGTTCGGCGGAACCCTGAACTGAATTTTGACTTTTGTTTCCGAAAGGAGTCTGTTTATGGCACAACCGGAACTTCGTTTTGTAGTCCTCAGCGACATTCACATTCCGCCCTTTCCCAACAGCGGGCGCAAGGTCTTCGCCCATGCGCTGGAGGTCATCGCCCGCACCGTTCCCCGTCCCGACCTGCTGATTCTGGACGGTGACGTCGTATACCAGCTGGACAGCTGGCAGGACAACGTCTGCCGCAATGTCTATGAGCATCCTTACGACATCGTGCGGGATCTGCTCGACCAGCATTTCCCCGGTGTTCCCCGGATGTACGTGCTGGGCAACCACGAATTTCCCCAGAACAACGACGACCCTGTCCTTACCCGGCAGGCGCTGGAGGTCTGGCTGCGCAAAACGTGCCAGCCCGTCCGCGACCATCAGGTGATTGGCGGCATCCATTTCATCAAATACCCCCTGCTGACGTGGTCCATGCCGCCCATGCCGGAGCAGGAAGCGTGGGCCATGGCCGAACTGCAGGCTGCGCTGGATGCCGATCCACACAACCCCGTCTTTTTCGTCAGCCACGACAGCACCGGCGACCCGTCGTACCTTTGGCCGGAATCTGAAAGCTTCACCCCGGAATTCCGGGCATTCCTGCGCCGTCATCCGCGCATTGTGCATTTGTCCGGTCACCGGCATATGCATATTGCCGACCGTCAGCGCATTTATCAGGATGGCTTTACCACCATCTCTCTGCCCTGCTGTTCCGTCGGCCAGATCGTCCTGCAGGTCACGCATTATCCGCATGGCCGTTTCAAGGCTTCGCAAAGCATGGTATTCGAGGTCAGCGGCGGCCGTGTCACCGCACAGGGCATCGACCATGCGCTCGGCGGCTTTGCCGGAGAACCGTTGGTCATCGACACCGCCGCGCTGGCACAGGGCATTGCCCCCTACGGCGATGAAGCCCGCCGCCGTGTACCGGTGCCGGAATTCGCACCGGATGCCGAGCTGACCACCGATGGCACTTCCGTCACCGTCCCGCAGCACTTTGCGGACGGCTCGCCGTTCCCGTTCTACTACGAAATAACCGTCACCGATGCCGCCGGACAGCAGGCCGCATTCCTTCGCTGTTCCACGGATTTTGACGCTGTATTCCGCGGACAGGAAGCACTGCCGGTGCAGACATATCCCCTGCCTGCCTTGCCTGCCGGGGCATATACCCTGTCGGTCCGTCCGCTGAACAGCCTGCGGATGGGCGGCACAGCAAAGAACATCGCCTTCACCGCAGAATAACTCTGAAAAATCGCATAATACCGCAAAAAATCCCTCCGCCGGGCGTTCCTGCGCCCCACGGAGGGATTTTCTCAGTCTTTCAGCTTATATTTCGGACGGTTTGCGGGGCCTTGCTTTTCCAGCACCTCCCGCGCCAGCAATCCGTTGATGTACACTCTGGTCTGGCCGGGGCTCAGTTCCAGCACCTGCGCCAGTTCTGCCGTCGTTGCAGTGCGGTACAGCGTCAGGTGTTCCAGAATCAACCGGATGTGCCGCATTTTTCCCGCCAGCCGGGCAGGCAGCACATAGTCCGGGTCGTCCGGCAACGCCGCCCGCAGTTCAGCGGCCTCCCGCATCATCTGCCGCACCCGTTCATGGTCGCATCGGTAATCACCCTCGCCGTTGCGGACATAGGTGCCGGACAGCGGGTTGCCGCCCACATACACGGGGTAATCCTCCGGAGTCGCACGGGGAATCGTGATGGCAATGAAACAGCTGTCTGCATCACGGTGGATGCGGACGTGCGACGGGGTCAGGATGTTGGCACTGACCTGCTGCGGGTCGTTGAGGATGCGCCAGAATTTCTCCACCATGCCGTCCGGGTCCGGCAGACACACCGGATGAAAGGATTTGTCTCTGCCCTCAG
>JAFTRF010000219.1 GCA_017462405.1 Clostridia bacterium
TGTGGATGGCTTTCATCCCGTAAACTGTGGCGGTCTGATTACGGGAACCGCACGGTTTGCGCCTTGTACCCCGGCCGGGTGCATGGAACTGCTGTACCGTTCGGGCATTGACCCGGCGGGCAAGCATTGTGTGGTGCTGGGGCGCAGCGCCATCGTCGGCAAGCCGATGGCGCTGCTGCTGCTGCAGGCCGATGCTACGGTGACGGTCTGCCACAGCAAAACCCCCGATGTGGCGGCGGTCTGCCGTCAGGCGGATATCATTGTCACCTCGGTGGGCAAGGCCGGATTCCTGACCGGTGACATGGTCAAGCCCGGTGCAACGGTCATTGACGTGGGCATCAACCGGGATGCAAACGGCGCGCTGTGCGGCGATGCGGATTTTGCGTCGGTATCGGCGGTGGCCGGTGCCGTGACACCGGTCCCCGGTGGCGTAGGTCCCATGACCATCGCAATGCTGATGAAAAATACGCTGGCGGCGGCGAAGGCGGCACAAAAGTAAGCGTATCACGCAAAAATAATATGAGGGAGGCATACCGATGATACGGGCAGGCACACTGCGCCGGGGCGGACGGCAGGAAGTCAATATGACGCAGGGAAACATTGCGGGGCATTTGCTTCGTTTTGCGTTTCCGTTGCTGCTGGGCAACATCTTTCAGCAGCTGTACAACATGGTGGATACGTGGGTCGTCGGCAACTATGTCAGCAACGAGGCATTTTCGGCCGTGGGGTCGGTAGGACCGATCATCAACACGCTGATCGGCTTTTTCCTGGGCCTGTCTGCCGGTACCGGTGTGGTCATTTCGCAGAATTACGGCGCGAAACGCTACGACAAAGTACACGATACCGTACATACGGCGTTTCTGATGACACTGGTGCTTGGCGTGGTGTTCACAGCGGCGGGCATTCTGATGGTGCCGTTCGCACTGGAGCTGATGAATACCCCGGAGGAGGTCATCCCGGAATCTACCACGTATCTGACGATCTATTTTGCCGGGGTCATCGGATTGATGATCTACAATATCGGTGCAGGCATTCTGAGGGCCATCGGAGACTCCAGACGACCGTTTTATTATCTGGTGGTATCGGCCATCATCAACACGGTGCTGGACCTGTATTTCGTACTGGAGTGCAGCATGGGCGTGGAAGGTGTGGCGCTGGCGACCATCATCGCACAGGGCGTATCGGCGCTGCTGGTCGTGCTTGAGCTGCTCCGGACGCAGACCTGTGTCCGGCTGCGCTTCCGCGATCTGAAAATCAACCGGGAGATGCTGTCGAAAATCTTCAAGGTCGGTCTGCCTTCCGGCATTCAGTTTGCCATTACCTCGTTTTCCAATGTATTCGTACAGTCGTACGTGAATTACTTCGGCCCGGATTGTATGTCCGGCTGGACGGCCTATGCAAAAGTAGATCAGCTGATCCTGCTGCCGATGCAGTCGCTTGCACTGGCCTCCACGACCTTCGTCGGACAGAATCTGGGGGTCAATAACCACGAGCGCGCTCACCGGGGTGCCCGTACCGCCCTGTTCATGTCCATGGGTACCATGCTGGTACTGATGGTGCCGGTGATGCTGTTCGCCGGAGAACTCACGGCATTTTTCAACGATGAGCCGGCGGTGGTGGAATACGGCACGCTGCTTCTGCGGTGGCTGACGCCGTTCTATTCGCTGTGCTGCATCAACCAGATCTATGCCGGCGCTCTGCGCGGTGCAGGTGACAGCCGTGCGCCGACCGTCATCATGCTGTGTTCGTTCGTGCTGTTCCGTCAGGCGTATCTGTATGTCATGGCAAATTTTATCTGCAACGAAATTCTGCCTATCGCAATGGGGTATCCGGCGGGATGGCTGCTGTGCAGCATCATCACGCTGATTTATTACAAAATTAAGGGCTTCACCGGCAACAGCATTGCCGACCGTGCCGAAAAAATGGCATAATGACGGGATTTTTCGAAAAAAGCCCTTGACAAACCACCCGTAAATGTGCTAAAATATGCAAGCCGCTTATTCTGGGTACAAAAGAGGCGTTCTTTTTGCGCGCCCGCCCAAGTGTAGCGAGTCTATGTTAAAGGTAGGTATCACCAAGCATGTATGCAATTATCGTGACCGGCGGTAAGCAGTACAAGGTAGAAGTGGGTTCCACCATCTATGTTGAGAAGCTGAACGCAGAGGCAGACAGCACCGTAAACTTCAAGGTAATCGCCGTTGGCGGCGAGGACGGCCTGAAAGTAGGCGCTCCGTATCTGGAGAACGTAACCGTTTCCGGTAAGGTTCTGAAGAACGGCAAGGGCAAGAAGATCACCGTCATGACCTATAAGCCCAAGAAGGGTGAAAAGCGCAAGATGGGTCATCGTCAGCCCTACACTCAGGTGCAGATCGAGTCCATCGAGGCGTAATTTTCCATGATCCGGGTCGTATTTACCCAGCATCATGGCATCCCGGCAGGTTTTGAACTCCGAGGTCATGCAGGGGCAGGAAGCGCAGGCAATGATATTGTGTGCGCGGCGGTGTCCTCCGCAGTTTACATGACTGCCAATACGGTGACTGAGATTTTGGGCGTTGATGCCGAAATCAAGGAGAAGAACGGTTATATGAAGGTCATCCTTCCGGAAACGGAACTTCATCGCTGTGAAACAGTGATGGCGGGGTTGAAGCTTCATCTGACTGCACTGGCCGGACAATATCCCAGAAATATCCACATTAGTTTTACGGAGGTGTAAAGAATGCTTCAGATTAACATTCAGCTTTTTGCTCATAAAAAGGGTGTAGGTTCTACCAAGAACGGCCGTGACTCCGAGTCCAAGCGCCTTGGTGTGAAGCGTGCCGTTGGTCAGTTCGTGCTGGCTGGCAACATCCTGGTCAAGCAGCGCGGCACCCACATCCAGCCCGGTGAAAACGTGGGCCGTGGCTCCGACGACAGCCTGTTTGCTCTGATCGATGGCCGCGTGAAGTTCGAGCGCAAGGGCCGCGACGGCAAGAAGGTCAGCGTTTACGCTGCCGAATAAGTTCGATTTTCGGACGCTCAACCTGCAGAGAAGCAATTCTCCGCAGGTTTTTTCTTTTTTCAGCAGAATTTTTCCATTCCGGGCTTGCGGAACAGGCATGGTTTGGGTTACAATAGAAAGAGACAATTTTACGATCAACGCAGAGAGTGCGGGAAGATACAGAAAGGGGCGTTTTGAATGTTTGTAGATTACGCCAAAATCAAAGTAAAGGCCGGTGACGGCGGCAACGGTGCGGTGGCGTTCCATCGTGAGAAATTCGTGGCGGCCGGTGGTCCCGACGGCGGCGACGGTGGCCGTGGCGGCAACGTGGTATTTCAGGTAGACGATCATCTGTCCACGCTGGCAGATTTCCGATATAAGCGCAAGTATGTGGCGCAGAACGGTGAGAACGGCGGCAGCCGCCGCAGCAGCGGCAAGGGCGCGCCGGATCTGGTCATCAAGGTGCCCCGCGGTACGGTGGTGCGGGATGCCAATACCGGACGTCTGCTGGCGGACCTGTCCGATTATGAACCTGTGGTGATTGCCCGTGGTGGCCGTGGCGGCTGGGGCAACAGCCATTTTGCGACGCCGACCCGGCAGGTGCAGCGTTTTGCCAAGCCCGGTACGCCCGGCGAAGAACTGGAACTGCAGCTGGAGCTGAAGCTGCTGGCCGATGTGGGTCTGGTGGGCTTCCCCAACGTGGGTAAATCTACGCTGATCTCCGTGGTCAGCGAGGCCAAGCCGAACATCGCCAACTATCACTTCACGACGCTGACCCCGGTGCTGGGCGTGGTGAATTATCCCGACGGCGGCTCGTTCGTCATGGCGGACATTCCCGGTCTGATCGAGGGCGCCAGCGAGGGTGCAGGTCTGGGCCACCAGTTCCTGCGTCATGTGGACCGGTGCCGTCTGCTGGTGCACGTAGTGGACGTGTCCGGCAGCGAAGGCCGCGACCCCAAGGACGATTTCGAGGCCATCAACGAGGAACTGTACCGCTTTGATGAGGATCTGGCGGCGCGCCCGATGATCGTGGCCGGCAACAAGTGCGACATGGCTACCGACGAGCAGATCGCCGATTTCAAGGCATTTGTAGAGGCACAGGGGCTGAAGTTCTTCCCCATTATGGCGGCCATCCGGTACGATGTGGATCCGCTGCTCAACGAGATCCGCGAGCGGCTGTCCAAGCTGCCGCCGGTGACGCGGTATGAGCCGGAGCCTGAGGTGCAGGCCGAGCCGGAGCAGATCGGCAAGAATCCGGTCAACATCCGCCGCGAGGGCGATGTGTTCTTCGTGGAGGGTGCGTGGCTGCTGCAGGTGATGCGTTCGGTGAATTTCAGCGATTCCGAGTCCATGCAGTATTTCGAGCGTGTGCTGAACGAGTGCGGTGTCATCGATGCCCTGCGTGCGCATGGATGTACCGAAGGCCACACCGTTTCGATGTACGATCTGGAGTTTGACTTTGTAGAATAACGCTGATACAAAGCCCTCTCAGTCCACCTTGCGGGCTGCCAGACCTCCCTTCGGGAGAGGTGCCGACATAGCGAGGCGGAGAAGGCATGAATTCAGCGCAAGCGTGAATATTACGGACAAATCATAAACGATCAGACAATACAACAATCAGGGGGTAATCCGTATGAAATCCTTAAAGGCATTGTATAAAATCGGAAAAGGACCTTCCAGTTCCCATACCATGGGACCACAGCGGGCGGCCAAGCTGTTCCGGGAAGAACATCCCGAAGCAGACCGCTTCAAGGTCATTCTGTACGATTCGCTGGCCAAGACCGGCAAAGGCCACCAGACCGACGAAGCGGTGCTGGAACCGCTGGCCCCCATTCCGACGGAACTGGTGTGGATGCCAGAAACCGATGAGGAATTGCCGCACCCCAATACCATGGATCTGTTTGCCTATATGGACGGTGAAGAAACCGGCCGGATGCGGGTCGCCAGCGTCGGCGGCGGTGCCATCGCCATCGAGGGCCGCTTCGATGTGGAGCCGGAGGAGATCTACCCTGAAAACAGTTTTGCGGAAATTGCAGAATATTGCCGGGTACACCGGATGCGTTTCCCCGATTATGTGGAACTGCGCGAAGGTCCGGAAATCTGGGACTTCCTCGCGGAAATCTGGAAGACCATGCGCAACGCCATTGATGAAGGCGTGGTCGTGGACGGTGTGTTGCCCGGTGGACTGGAAGTGGACCGCCGTGCCCGCGGATTGTTCAATCACCGCCACATCGACGAGCGCCCCGAAACACGGGAAAACCGGCTGGTGTGCGCCTATGCCTTCGCAGTAGGCGAGCAGAATGCGTCCGGCGGTATCATCGTGACGGCACCGACCTGCGGTGCTTGTGGCGTGGTACCTGCGGTACTGCGTTATGCACAGGAAAAGCGCGGTTTCACCGACGAGCAGGTGCTTCGCGCACTGGCGACCGGCGGCATGATCGGCAATCTGGTGAAAACCAATGCGTCCATCAGCGGCGCGGAATGCGGCTGTCAGGCAGAAATCGGCACCGCCTGTTCGATGGCGGCGGCAGCACTGGCGGAACTGTATGAAATGGGCAACGACCAGATCGAATATGCAGCTGAAATTGCGATGGAACATCATCTGGGCCTGACCTGTGACCCCATCTGCGGTCTGGTGCAGATCCCCTGCATTGAGCGCAATGCCGTGTCGGCCATGCGGGCCATCAATGCGGTCAGCTTGTCCAATTTCCTGCAGGGCTCCCGGAAGATTTCTTTTGACCTGGTGGTGCGTACCATGTACGAAACCGGACGTGATCTGAAAAGCGGCTACCGTGAAACGGCCGAGGCAGGTCTGGCCAAGCTGTATCAGGATAGCACGAGGTGATCGACACTGGAACGATTTCTTGATATGGCGTGTGATGTGCGCTCCTACAGCCCGCTGGCGCTGGCATTCATCGGCGACGGCGTATACGAAATGATGGTGCGGGAGCGTATCGTCTGCGGCGGAAACTGCAGCGTGAAAAAACTCAATGCCCAGAAGGTGAAGTACGTCTGCTGTGACGCACAGGCAGAGGCAGTCACGACGATTGAACCGATGCTGACCGAGGAAGAAGCTGATGTGTTGCGGCGCGGTCGCAATGCCCATCCGGGGCATATCCCGAAAAACGCAGACCCGGCAGTTTATCACATGGCGACGGCACTGGAAGCGTTGTTCGGCTACCTGTACCTCAAGGGGGAGCTGGCACGGATCCGGACGCTGTTTGAGGCCATCTCGGCACATTGGGCATGACACATCGCACCGTCATTATACATTGATACATTAACAGATTTGTGCATCAGCGGCCCCGGTCCGATACGGAACCGGGGCCGTTTGAATGCAATACAGTCCCGGAACAGGAGGAGAACATCATGAATTTGCCGGAAGCCTTTCTTCGACGAATGGCGCAATTCCCCTCGGTCAATATGGAAGCATTTCTGGCCTGCTACGAAGCGCCACCCCGCCGGGGTCTGCGCCGGAATCCGCTGAAATGTACGCAGGAACAGTTGGAACAAGGGGCAGGCTGGGCGCTGGAAGCATCGCCGTTTTCGTCGCTGTCGTATTATTTACCGAAGAATGCGGACGGGGTGGGGCGCACCGCGCTGCACCACGCTGGGGCCTTTTATGTGCAGGAGCCGTCGGCCTCTTCGGCGGTGACGGTGCTGGACCCGCAGCCCGGCGACCGGGTACTGGATCTGTGTGCCGCGCCCGGTGGCAAATCGACGCAGATTGCCGGTCTGCTCAACGGCAAGGGCTTGCTGTGGTCGAATGAAATCATGGCCAACCGCGCAGAGGTTCTGCTCTCCAACATGGAACGGCTGGGTGTCCGCAACGCGGTCGTGTCCAGTACCCGGCCGGATGTGTTGTGTCCGGCACTGGCCGGATTCTTTGACCGGGTGCTGGTGGATGCACCTTGCTCCGGTGAGGGGATGTTTGGGCATGACCCGCAGGCGGTCGCTGATTGGAGCGAGGAACACGTGGCGGCCTGTGCGGTACGCCAGCGGAAAATCATGGAGAGTGCCGCCGAAGCGGTGCGACAGGGCGGTGTACTGGTATATTCCACCTGCACCTTCTCCAAAGAAGAAAATGAAGGGCTGATCTGCGATTTTCTGCGGGATCACCCGGAGTTTGAACTGGCGGACTGCGGTGTGGATTTCGGACGTCCGGCAGAGGCGGCCTTCGGTGACGGTGTGACCGATATCACCAAGGCCCGGCGCATTCTGCCCATGGACGGCGGTGCAGGGCATTTTATTGCAAAAATGATCCGTGCCGGCGAAAATGATGCCTTCCCGAAGCCGTACGAATACCCCAAAAAGGACGTCCCCGGCGCAAAAGAGCTGTTCAAGGACCTGTTTTCCTGCAAATGCTGGGGCATCCCGGCGCAGGTGGGGCAGCGGGTGGTGCTGTTGCCGGAGGGCTTGCCCCGGATGGACAAGCTGGGTGTACTGCGCGCCGGTGTGGTGCTGGCGGAAGTGAAGAAAAACCGGCTGGAACCCGACCACGGCGTATTTGCTGCGGCACGTGCCGGGGAAGCCCGCCGGGTGCTGGCGCTGCCGCCGGAAGGCCCGGTGACGGAGGCATATCTGCGCGGCGAGGAAGTCCCCTGCAATGAAAAGGGCTACACCGCCGTGACGGTGGGCGGTGTGGTAGTTGGTTTCGGCAAAGCCTCCGGAGGTATGCTGAAAAACAAGTACCCCAAGGGACTGCGGAACAGAAGGTAAAGATTTTATGGAGCAAAAAAGTTATATTCCCGGTTTTGATTGGCTTCGTCTGGTTGGGTGTACACTCGTCGTGATGGCACACTGCGGTATGGGCGCGTTCTTTCAGAATATTATACCGACATGGCTGTACGGCCTGTTCTGCGAAGTAGTCCCGGTTTTCTTCATTATTTCAGGCTATCTGATGTATCGTTCCATCACTACAAAGGCGAAGCCGGTTCGCTATATCATGAGTTATCTGTGGAAATACGGGGGCCTTTTTGTAGTTTTGAATGTGATTGCGATGCTGATCGGCTACATCGAAATCTATGTAAAAACCGGAGAATGGATGATACGATCTTTTTTCATTCATGTACTGATCCTTCCGTTTTATGAGGCGCCGATGTATCAGCTGTGGTTTATTCCGGCGCTGCTGGTGGGCATCATTGTCAATGCATTTTTTGTGCTGAAAAGAAAGGAACGTCTGGGGCAGGCGCTTATCCTGCTGTATACAGCGATCATCATGCTGTGGTGTTTGTATGGCTGGCATATAACCGGCATTCCGCTGTACGAGGCGATAACATCTTGGGAGCATTTCCATCTGATTGACTATTTTCTAACCCGATCTGCGCGGGGTATACTGTATGTAGCCATGGGCATGTGGAGTGCCAGGCACGATGAGCAGATCTGCAAGCTGCCATTGCAGAAACTGCTATGGCCTGCGTTGTTGATTACGGTTGTCGATACCGCTGTGGTGGCGCGTTGGGGCGATCCGCAGCGCGTCGGTATGACATTGTCGGTGAGTATCTGGTCGTTCATCTTGTTTATAGGGATCCGGCGGTTGAAAGGTGCTGATCTCCAGCCATATCACGCTGCAATCACGATCTACAGCGGGACGATGTATTTTCTGCATGTATTCCAACAGAAATTCTTTATGCGATGGACGAGCAACAATGTACTGATTTTTCTGGGTGTATTGCTGACCAATGCGCTGCTGACATGGTGGCTGACAAACCAGATGAAAAAGAGGAAAAAGCTGAACGATGGATTATAATATCATCATGGAGAAGCAGGTGCGACGCAACGGAAAGCGTGTATGCAAACGATTTCCGGACCGGAATGTTACGCTGACCTATGCGGAACTGGAAGAAAAAAGCCGGCGAACCGCTGCGTGGCTGCAGACGCAAGGATTTCAAAAAGGCGATGTGTTGGCTGTATGGATGGGAAATGTACCGGAATACATCATTCTGATGGCGGCAGCATTGCGAAATGGTTGTATTTTTGTACCGTTGAGCATTTACGAATCCACTGCACAAATTGAGGCAATGTGTACGGAAAGTGGCGCCGGGCTGTTGATTTATGACAGCGGCAACAAATATGTGAAGAAGCAGCTGACCGCAAAAGCATTGTCCGCAGATCTGTACGCAATGGATGTCGCGGGATTCTCAGATCTGGTGCGGACAGATAGTCTGGCGGCTGAAGCGAAGCACCCGCTGCGCTGTGAACTGGATATGCACGACAGCGTCATGATCCTGTACACTTCCGGCTCTACCGGAAAGAAAAAAGGCATCTGCAAAAATTCTGCGGCGGTGCTTGGCAAACGGGGACTTGCGTCCGGTTACATCCGGTTAATGGATGCCGTGCAGCGCATCCGCCGGATGCGGGTGTATAATTTGTGCCCGTGGTATCACAACACGGGCATGATGCTGCAAATGCTGATGCTGATGGGACTGAATTTTGAAGAAGTGACGATGGAGCAGTACAATCCAGCAACGGTAGCAAAATGTCTGCAGGAATTTCGTCCGGTAATATGGCTTGGTACGGCAAGCATGTTGTACCGGTGCTGTATTGTACCGGAGGCACAATTTGCATTGCCTGTGGCAATCATATCCACCGGGGAAGCATTGTCGGAGCATATAGCGAAGAAATTTCAGGAAATGCCAGGCGGTGGGATCCTGTATTCAGGTTATGGCACAACGGAAGCCGGAGGAATTGCCGGTGCATGCTATCGTTTCCGGAATACAACACCATGGATCCGGCTGATATTGTGGACGATCAAAAAAATCAACATGATTCAGGGCGTGTGGGAAATCGGAACGGTTTCAGCCTCAACAGACGGAATCCTGCTGGGACATATTTCAAAAATGGTATCTGTGCTGATATGTGACCCGGAAAGTGGCTGTGCGGTGGAGGATGGAATGTCCGGAGAAATTTGTGTGGCAACATCCCGTGCTATGACTGGCTATGTGGCAGATGACGCAATGGATATTTATGTGAAGCATGACGGACAGATTTATCTGAAAACCGGTGATCTGGGATTCAAAAAGGACAATATACTCTACCTGACCGGACGGCAGAAACAGATGATTCTCCGCAGCGGCGAAAATATCATTCCGCATGAGATCGAGTGTGAGGCAGAGGTATTTCCGGGTGTAGGGGCCGCAATCGCCTGCGGGATTCCCAGTGAAGCGTACGGCGAAGACATCTGTTTGTGTGTGGAAATTTCAGGCGAACCCCCGGAACAGGATGAACTGGTGGCCCATCTGTCGGGAAAACTGCCGAAATATATGGTGCCGCAGTACATTCTGTACTGGACAGATTTTCCGCTGACCAATACCGGAAAACTCGACCGAAAAGCGCTGAAAACAGAAGCGGAAGCCCGGATTTCGGCAATGAAGCAGGGAAAGGCTTGACAAGCCCCCCACCACCGCATATAATAGAAGCGGACAATAGAACATTCTTCAGGGCGGGGTGTAAGTCCCCACCGGTGGTACAGCCCACGAGCAGGTGAACCTGCTGATTCGGTGCAATTCCGAAGCCGACGGTATAGTCCGGATGGAAGAAGAAATTTTTCTGCGGAGAGTGCCGCGCCCTGTGTATACGAGTACACGGGGCGCTTTTTTATTGCCCACAATATCTGTAAAGGGCGGGAAGCATCATGACAAACAAACAAACTTTCCGGATTCAGCGGATGGCTACGGCGGCCATGCTGTGCGCGCTGGCCTACGGCTGTGCGGCATTCAGCAGTCTGGTCATGCCCATCAAAATTGAGGGCTTTCTGAGTCTGGAAATCAAAGACACCGTGCTGATGATCGGCGCATTCATTTTCGGCCCCGGCACCGGCTTGCTGATGAGCGTGGTGGTATCGCTGCTGGAACTGTTCACCGTCAGCACGACCGGTTGGATCGGCATGGTGATGAACATCGTGTCGTCGGTAATGTTCATCTGTCCGGCGGCGCTGGTATACAAATACCGCCGTACCATGAGCGGTGCGGTAAAGGGCCTGTTGCTGGGTGCGGTGCTGATGACCAGCGGCATGGTGCTGTGGAACTATGTAATGACGCCGCTGTATATGAATGTGGAGCGGGAAATGGTGGTCGGGATGCTGCTGCCCATCATTGTGCCGTTCAATCTGCTGAAAGCGGCACTCAACGGTGCGCTGACGCTGGTGTTGTACAAATCCGTGGTCAAAGCATTGCGGAGCGCACACCTGCTGCCGCCGTCGGAGCACACGAACCCTCAGCGCGGTGCCGGCCGGGTCGTTACGGTCATCGCATTGGTGTGTACGGTCACGCTGGCGCTGGTGGCATTGGCGTGGAGCGGGATCCTGTAAAGTAAAAGCGTACAAAATCGCACCGATGCTTTTGGACAGAATCTACAAAGTGTCCGGTGCGCGCGCCTTGACAAAATCCGCGTATTTTGTTATAATAAACGACGGAAATTCAAAAAAGAATAGTCCTTATCAAGAGTGGCGGAGGGATCAGGCCCTGTGATGCCCGGCAACCTGCAGAGGAATGCAAGGTGCTAAATCCTGCGGTAGAAACCGACAGATGAGGTGTACGCTTCGGCGCTGCTCGGAAAAACCGGCGGCGCTTTTTTCGTGCCCGAAACCAGTCAAAGAAGAATTTATGCGTAAATAATGAAAGGAAGTACGAATGCTATGGCACATCATTTTTTTACCTCTGAATCCGTAACCGAAGGTCATCCGGACAAAGTCTGCGACCAGATCTCCGATGCCATTCTGGACGCCATTCTGGCACAGGATCCCGATGCCCATGTGGCCTGCGAAACCACCGCAACCACCGGTATGGTGCATATCATGGGCGAAATCACCACCGATTGCTACGTTGATATCGCTGCCGTGGTGCGCAAGACCGTCAACGAAATCGGCTACAACGACCCCGCCTACGGCTTTGACGGCAACAGCTGTGCCGTGATCACCTCGTTGGACAGCCAGTCCCCCGACATCGCCATGGGCGTCAACGAATCCTTCGAGACGCAGCACGGTGAAGGCGATGAGCTGGATCGTATCGGTGCCGGCGACCAGGGTATGATGTTCGGTTATGCCTGCGATGAGACTCCGGAACTGATGCCCATCACCGCTTCGCTGGCACACCACATGGCCAAGCGTCTGGCACAGGTGCGTCACGACGGCACCCTGCCGTACCTCCGTCCCGATGGCAAGACGCAGGTCACCGTGGAATTTGACGAGCAGAACAATCCCGTCCGCGTGGAAGCTGTCGTCGTTTCCACCCAGCACGATGCCGATGTCACGCTGGAGCAGATCCGTGCGGATATGGTGAAGTACGTCATCCGTCCCATCATCCCGGCACATCTGGATAAGGGCGATATGAAGATTTACGTGAATCCCACCGGCCGTTTCGTCATCGGCGGTCCGGTTGGTGACAGCGGTCTGACCGGCCGTAAGATCATCGTCGATACCTACGGCGGCTATGCCCGTCACGGCGGCGGTGCATTCTCCGGCAAGGACCCGCCCAAGGTGGACCGTTCCGCAGCCTACGCTGCACGTTACGTGGCCAAGAACATCGTAGCCGCCGGTCTGGCAAAGCGTTGCGAGGTTCAGCTGGCTTACGCCATCGGTGTGGCACACCCGGTGTCCGTACTGGTAGATACCTTTGGTACCGGTACCGTGGCCGACGCTGCACTGGAGCAGGCTGTGCGCAAGGTGTTTGACCTGCGTCCCGCCGCCATCATCCGCGACCTGAACCTGCGTACTACCAGCTACCGTCCGCTGGCTGCTTACGGTCACATGGGCCGCGAGGAACTGAACGTGCGTTGGGAGCAGACCGACCGCGTGGATGCGCTGAAGGCCGCCGTCAACGGCTGAGACACCACAGACATTCTGTAACGAAGTATCAGAACGAAAAACAGCGGGAAACTTCGGTTTTCGGCTGTTTTTCTTTTTATAGCCCCGCAAGGGGCAAAAAAGCGCATCCGGTTCCCAAATCCCGTTGGACTTTGTGCGCATGAAGTGCTATAATAACAAGCATATTATTTTATCCTTTAAGGAGGAATCTTTACAATTATGGGCAGTGACAGGACAAGCACCATTCTTTTTATGTGTATTCTGGTGGCATTGTCGGCATTTTTCTCTGCGACGGAAACGGCCTTTTCGTCCATGAATCGGATCAAGGTCAAAAATCAGGCAGACAACGGCGACAAAACGGCGAAACTGATGCTGAAGCTGGCGGACCGGTACGATAAACTGCTGACAACGATCCTCATCGGTAACAACATCGTGAATATTACGCTGTCTTCGGTGGGCACGCTGTTCTTTATCAGCCTGTTCCCGGACAACGGTGCAACGATCTCCACGCTTGTAGTTACCATCGTGGTGCTGATTTTCGGCGAGATCTCGCCCAAGAGCATGGCCAAGGAAGCACCGGAAGGGGTGGCATCGTTTGCGGCGCCCATCATGAAGGTGCTGATGTGGGTCATGACCCCGGTGACATTCCTGTTTTCCCTGTGGAAAAAGCTGCTGACCAAGCTCATCAAGGTCAATCCTGACACCGCAGTGTCGGAGGAAGAACTGCTGACCATCGTGGAAGAAGCGGAACAGGGCGGCGGCATTGATGAAGAGGAGAGCGAACTCATCCGCAATGCCATCGAGTTCACCGGCCGGGAGGCGCAGGACATCCTGATTCCCCGCGTGGATGTGGAGGCGGTAGCTGTCTCAGACGATAAAGAATCCATCTATGAAAAATTCCGCACGAGCAATTTTTCCCGGATGCCCGTCTATGAGGAAAACATCGACCACATTGTTGGCGTGATTGTGGAGAAGGATTTTCACCATAAGGTATACGACGGCAATGCACAGCTGACCGACGTAATGAAAAAGCCGGTGTTCATCAGCGAAGGCATGGAACTCAATGCCATTCTGAAGCTGCTGCAGAAGAATAAATCCCACATGGCCATCGTGGCCGACGAGTACGGCGGTACGGTGGGCATCGTGACCATGGAGGATATTCTGGAAGAACTGGTAGGCGAAATCTGGGATGAACACGATGAAATCGTGGAAGAAATTCAGGAAATCGGCCCGGACTGCTACCGGGTGCTGTGCACCATCGGTCTGGATCGTCTGCTGAACTTTTTTGACATCCGGGAGGAGCCCGACGCCGCCACGGTCAACGGATGGGTCATGGCGCAGCTGGGCAAAATCCCCGAACCCGGTGACGTGTTCACATACAACCGCCTCACGGTGGAAGTCGTCAAGGTGGAGGAGCGACGTACCGAGGAACTGCGTATTACGGCAGAGGTCGAGGAAAATGAGGAATAATTTCCAATAAAATTAAGACGCAGACCTTTACGGGTCTGCGTTCAGCTTGTCGAAAAAGGTCGCGCACAGCGGCCTTTTTTGTGTTATAATAGAAGTAGAAGAAAAGAACGGAGTGAATCGGAGATGCTGGTAAAACATAAAGAGTTGAACGGACAGGTAGAATTTGTGGTACTGGAAGAAA
>JAFTRF010000220.1 GCA_017462405.1 Clostridia bacterium
TATTTGTCTTGTTAAATCAGAAAGGGAGTTATTATGATGTCCATCAGCAAAAAAGCGCTCAAGAATTTCTCGCTGGATATGATATACAACATCATCGGCAGCCTGCTGTATGGTGTGGGTATTTATATGTTTGTGAAAACGGCCGACTTCGCCCCCGGCGGTGTGACCGGTCTGGCGCTGGTGCTGAACAACCAGTTCGGGCTGCCCATTGGTGCGCTGACCATCGCCATCAACATTCCGATGATCCTGGTCAGCTACCGCATCATCGGCAAGCAGTTCATCTTCAAGTCTTTCTGTTCCATTCTGACTTCCTCGCTGTTTCTGGATTACCTGTTTCCCCACCTGCCGCAGATTTTTGAGTGCCACAGCACCGGCGACCAGCTGCTGGCGGCGCTGTACGGCGGCGTATTCACCGGTGCAGGCATCGCGATGTATCTGATGCGCGGCTCCTCCTCCGGCGGTGTGGATTTCCTGACGCTCTCCATCAAAACGCTCAAACCGCACATGACCATCGGTTCGCTGAACTCGGTGGTGGACATCATCATCGTATGTCTGGGCGGCGTGGTATTCGGCCGGGTCGAGGCTGCGCTGCTGGGTATGCTGACCACCATCGTGAAATCGTTCGTAATGGATAAGATCGTGTACGGCTCCGACCATGGCAAGCTGGTGCTGATCATCACCAAAAAGAGCAAGGAGGTCGCCGAACACGTCATGAGCGTGTGTCACCGCGGCACCACCTCCATCAGCGCCATCGGCAACTACACCAACGAGGAGCGTTTTGTGGTGCTGTGCGCCTGCTCCCGGAATCAGGTACATCTGGCCAAACGTGCGGCGCTGGAGACGGATCCCGAAGCATTCGTGATGATGACCGACACCAGCGAGGTCTACGGCCGTGGCTTCGAGCCCATTACATCCAATAAATGATGCCTGAAATTCGCAGCGGACATTGGCCGTTGCGAATTTTTTTGGCAGGAGCGGCCGGTCGTCTTCCCTGCCGGACATGGCCGCTCCGGGCGCCCCATTCTGGTCTGCAAGCCGCATTTTCATTCTTTGTATTCATTTCTTCGGGGGGGTGATCTGCCTGGAGCTGTCTGATTTTCTGAAAAAATATCATCTGCCGCTGAACGAACAGCAGCGGCAGGCGGTCGCCCGTACCACGGGACAGACCCTTCTGCTGGCGGTGCCCGGCAGCGGCAAAACCACCGTCAGCATCTCCCGGCTGGGCTATCTGATTTTCGGGTGTGGGGTTGCACCGTCCTCGGTACTGACCGTATCCTACAATGTGTCGGCCGTGAACGACCTGAAAGCCCGCTTCGCCGCCGTGTTCGGCCCACAGGACGGGCGCGAACAGCCGGAATTCCGCACCATCCACGGTTTTTGCGCCAAGGTGCTGGAGATGTACAGCCGCATGACGGGGCGGCCGCTCTTCCGGCTGATGGACGAGGAGGGCGAATCGGCCGCCTTGGTGCGGGACGTCTTCTGCAGGCTTGTCGGGTTCTCCCCCGATGCATCCAAGCTGTCGGAGATTCTCACCCAGCTGTCCATACTCCGGAATCTGGACCCGGAGGACGGCGAATTCCCGCCCGAACTGACGATGGGCACGGACATCCGCCTGCTGCACCGGGCCTGTCAGGCGGAAAAAGCGCGTCGCCGCGTCATGGACTACGACGACCAGCTGTTTTTTGCATACCGCGCACTGCAGACGCATCCCCGGCTGCGGGCGTATTTTCAGCAGAAATATCCCCACATTCAGGTCGATGAAGCACAGGACGTCTCCCACCTGCAGCACTGCATTCTGCGGCTGCTGGCAGAAAACGCACAGAGTCTCCTGCTGGTGGGCGACGAGGATCAGAGCATTTACGCGTTCCGCGCCGCACATCCGCAGGCCTTGTTTGAATTCCGCAGCATCTACCCCGACGGGGCAGTGCTGACCATCAGTCAGAACTATCGCTCGACCGGTGCCATCATTCAGGGCGCACTGCGGCTCATCCGGCACAACCGCGACCGCTACGACAAACAGATGTTTTCCACGCACCCCCACGGCGACCGCATCCGGCAGATACGATTGTCCACCCGCCGGGCGCAATACCCGTGGCTGCTCCGGGAAGCCGCCGCCGCAGAGATGCAGACGGCCATTTTGTTCCGGAACAACGACACGGCCCTGCCGCTCATGGATCTGCTGACCAAGGCCGGGGTGCCGTTTTTCTGCCGGGCGCGGGACGACACGTATCTGGCACATCCCAATGTAGTTGCGCTGTGCGACGGGCTCCGGCTGGCACATTCGCCGCATGACACGGATTTGCTGGTGCGCCTGCTGAAGCGGATGGACATTGCGGTATCCGATGTGGCCATGCAGCATGTCCTGCGCCTGCACCGTCCGGACGGGCCGACTCCGCTGGAGCTGCTGATCCGGGCCGAGGCCGGCTCTCCGCATACCCTCCCGAAAATGATAAAATTTCAGCGGGCGCTGAACCGGGCGGCACGTATGAACACCCGGAATGCCTTGCACCGTCTGCGGATGGATACGGCGCTGGGGCTGAACGTCCATCGGATGGATCTGCAGGCCACCCGGTTTGACACGCTGATGCTGCTGGCGGAAATGTACCCCGTTCCGGATGATTTTTTCCGGGCGCTGGAGCGTCTGCGGCAGACGGCGGCAGACGGCAGCGGTACCCCGGATGCCCGGATCGTGCTGTCCACCATCCATTCCGCCAAGGGGCTGGAGTTTGATCATGTGATCCTCGCAGACCTCCTCGATGACATCCTGCCCACCCGTCCGAAAGCGTTTCTGTATTCCCAGGAGGAGAAAAAGCGTTTGCTGGAGGAGGAACGGCGGCTGTGCTACGTGGGCGTGACCCGCGCACGGAAACGACTGACGGTACTGACGTATCGGGGCCTCCGGTCGAGGTTTGTACGGGAAATCAAAGGATGGCGATAGCACGCATCCCCCACCGGGCCTTGCTTTTGTTTTAAAAAAATCCGCCCGCTCCCATGTTCCGGAGCAGGCGGATTTTCTGTGGTTTTATTCGGAATGTTGGGGTACTTTGCCGGGAGAGCCCTCCATCATATTCGGACGGGTGAATCGTCCTGCTGTCAGATGAAGAAACCCGTCTCGTGCAGGGCGGCAGATTTGCAATCCGTTCAAGACCATTATTTTTTGGTGTAATACTGCGATACCACGCTGTAATAGTGCTTTTCGCGGTAACGCTGCAGGGCAAAGCGGTAAATCAGCAGGGCCAGCAGCGCGGCGACGATGGCACCGCTGACGACATAGATCCAGCTTTCCACGGTGCTTTCGATCTTCAGGCTTTCCCACAGGCGGTTCTGATACTCCAGCATCTCCGGGGACAGGTTCTGGTAGAACGTGCCCAGTTCACCGATGTTCTCCGGGTACAGGATGTCCATGACGTCCTCGTGGACCTCCTTCATGTCGGCAATGTAGTCCTCATTTTCGTACACCAGCTTGTTCGGCGATGCGTAGTAGATGTACTCCGCATTGGCGATCGCCACTTCCTCGCTGAGCATGAAGTTGATGTAGGCCTCGGCAATGTCCGCATGACGGCTGTTGTACGGGATGCACATGGCATCTACGAAAATGTTGGTGCCGCTTTCAGGATACACGAACGCCAGATCGCTGTTGTCCTCATACATGGACAGGAAGTCACCGGCATAATACGGTGCGATGGCGGCAGAGCCGTTCTTCATTTTATTGAAAATCTCGTCCATGACGTAGCTCTGGATGAGGGGCTTCTGGAGGCTGAGGCGGTCCTTGGCCCGTACCCACTTGCTTTTATCGGTGGTGTTGACGTCGATGCCCAGCGAATACATCGCCGTACCAAATGCATCACGGGGGTTGTTGAACTGCAGGATCTGTCCGGCATAGCGCTCATCCCACATGCAATCCCAGTCCGTCGGGGCTTCCTCCACCATGGTGGTGTTGTAGATCAGACCGACCACGCCGTAGGTATAGGGCACCGAATACAGATTGTCCGGATCATAGAACAGATTCCGGAAATCCTCGGAAATATACTGGATATTGGGAATGTTGTCGAAATTCAGCGGGCGAAGCAGATCCTCGGAAATCATCCGCTGGATCATGTAATCCGACGGGATCACCACGTCGTACGTCGTGGCCCCGGAGCGGATCTTGTTGTACATATCCTCGTTGCTGGCGTAGGTGGTATAGTTCACCCGCACCTTGACTCCGTAGGTTTCGTAGTAGTATTTTTCAAATTCCTCGTTGGTGTGCAGCGAGCCCTCCGAACCGTCGGAGATGTATTCACCCCAGTTGTACACGTTCAGGGTGATCTCCTCCTCCGTGGGGGTACAGCCGGTCAGCGCAAGGCTGGCAGCCAGCAGCATCAGCACACACAGCAAGCTCAACAGTTTTTTCATGCCTTTGCGCCTCCTCTTCTCTTGGTACCGCGGGCACTGATGACATTGGAGAGCA
>JAFTRF010000221.1 GCA_017462405.1 Clostridia bacterium
ATGTGGAACTCCACGCTGTCCGGACGGATCGGACCGCTGACCAACGCAGACAAGAACAGCCCCGATTACGTTTATTATTCCCCGGTGGAAGCGGACAGCTTTGAGGGACTGCCCCCGGCATATATTGAAACGGCGGAATTCGATTGCCTGCACGACGACGGCATTCTCTATGCCAATAAGCTTCGTGCGGCCGGGGTGGAAGCAGTGCTGAACGAAACCAAGGGGACGATGCATGGCTTTGACATTGTGCAAAGCGCACCCACGACGCAGGCGGCGCTGGAAGCCCGGATCCGCTTTATGAAAGAACAGTACAAACAGGAGGAAAAATGATGTACGGGTTATTGATTGCATTGATTTATCTCGCATTTATTAGTTTGGGGCTGCCGGACTCCCTGCTGGGGGCAGGATGGCCGGTCATCCATACGGAATTTGAGGTGCCGGTCTCTTACATGGGCATCATCTCGATGCTCATTTCGGGCAGCACGATCGTATCGAGCCTGTGCTCGGATCGCCTCACAAGAAAATTTAGCACGCGGATGGTCACCGTGGTGAGCGTCCTCTTTACGGTGGCGGCGCTGTTCGGATTTTCGTTTTCCACGAAATTCTGGATGCTGATGCTGTTTGCGGTGCCGTATGGGCTGGGTGCCGGTGCGATTGACGCCGCGCTGAATAATTACGTTGCGTTGCACTACAATGCGCGGCACATGAGCTGGCTGCATTGCTTCTGGGGCTTCGGTACCATCATCAGCCCGTTTGTCATGGGTTATGCATTGACGCACCGGAGCTGGAACGACGGCTACCGGATGGTCGGCTTGATTCAGCTGGTGATTGCCGTGGTACTGATTCTGACGCTGCCCGTGTGGAAAGTGAACAAAGGTGCCGCGGAAGAAGGGCAGAAAAGCATCGGTCTGCGCGCCGCGCTCAAAATCAAGGGTGTGCCGTTTCTGCTAATAGGCTTCTTTGCCTATTGCGCCGCTGAAGCAACGGCGATGTACTGGGCCAGCACCTATTTCGTACAGGTGAAGCACATCGCACCGGACCGGGCGGCCAATTTTGCGTCGCTGTTTTACATCGGCATCACGGTCGGGCGGTTCCTCTGTGGCTTCATCACGGACAAGCTGGGCGACCGCAAGATGATCCTCCTCGGCACGAGCGTGCTGTCGGTGGGAATCCTGTCGCTGCTGCTGCCGGTCCGTTCTGAGCTGGTGGCGCTGGTTTCGTTTGTCGTGATTGGCTTGGGGTGTGCGCCGGTGTATCCGTGCATCATTCATTCCACGCCGGATAATTTCGGTGCAGAAAATTCCGGCGCCATCATCGGCATCCAGATGGCCAGCGCATACGTCGGCTCGACGTTTGTTCCGCCGCTGTTCGGCGTGCTGGGCAAAGGATGCGGCTTTGAAATCATGCCGGTATATCTGCTGGTCTTCACCGTGCTGATGATTACCATGACGGAGCTGACGTTCCGCGTGACGAAAAAGAATCCGGCGTAAAGCCAGCTGTAAACACGATCAGCCCTTCGGGGCTGATTTTTATTGACGTTTTTGGCAGACAAAAACCTGCGATGTGTCATAACTGGGAATGGATTGTACAATAATCCAATAAATGAGATAAATAAAAACAGAAGGAAACAGCGTGTATATCGAAATTGAATCGTATCAGGGTGATACCCTGTTATATGGAAAGCGAATCAACGTATCGGAGCTGAAGCGGCAGCTGGCTGAGGTGGAAGCAAATTGCGACCGGACAACGGACCACTTTATTGTGCTGCTGTGCCGCCGGTACGGGTGGCAGATTACAAAAGCGAAAGCCGATGCAGAATACACCTATGACCGGGATACCGGGTGTTTATTGCGCCGGAATTATGGAACAGATGAAAATTTTGCGTAAAATCAAAAAATCCCCCGGCGTAGGGTATTGCTTGTGACGCTGCGTCATGATGTAAAATAAGCAATGTAAGGAGGTGAATGCTATGTCCAAATACACAACGGGCGAGATCGCGAAGCTGTGCGGCGTGTCCGTGCGGACGGTGCAGTACTACGATACCCGGAATATTCTGGTGCCAAGCGCCTTGTCCGAGGGCGGTCGGCGGCTGTATTCCGAGGAGGACCTGAAGCGTATGAAAATCATCTGCTTCCTGCGGGATGCGGGTATTTCCATCAACAGCATCGGGGAACTGTTTGCAGAGGAGGACCCCGGTCGGGTCATCACGGTTTTGCTGGAACAGCAGGAGCAGCTGCTACAGGCGGAGCTCGATGAGCGCAAAGCAAAGCTGGAACTGGTGAACGGCATCCGCCGGGAACTGAAAAACATCACCACGTTCTCCGTTGAATCCATCGGTGATATAGCATATGCAATGGAAAACAAAAAGAAGATGCGGCAGCTTCATGCCATCCTGCTGTTGACGGGTGTGCCGCTGGGTATCTTGCAATGGACAGCGATCGTGCTGTGGATCGTATCGGGCATCTGGTGGCTGATGCTCCTGTGGCTGGCCGTGGGGGTTCTCTATAGTATCTGGGTCACGAATTTTTATTTCAAACGGGTGGCGTACATCTGTCCGCAATGCCATGCGGTGTTCAAGCCGAGACTGTGGGAGGCATTCTGGGCAAATCACACGCCGACTTTGCGGAAGCTGACCTGCACCGCCTGCGGGCATCACGGCTTCTGCGTGGAAACCTGGGGAAAGGAGGAGAACAAACATGAATGAACTGATGGAGTTTCTGCCGTTTCTGATTCCGCTGATCATTGCTCAGTTTGCGCTGCTGGTCTGGCCCCTGCATCACATTCTGACGCACAATACCTATAAACGCGGCAACCGCACCTTGTGGCTCATTGTCGTCATTGTGCTGATGAATTATGTGGGACCGATCCTGTATTTCCTGCTGGGCAAGGAGGATGCATGATGGAAATGCTACGCATTACCGGGCTGCACAAACGCTTTGGTGATAAAACGGTGCTCAACCGGTTGGACCTGACGGTGCCGGAACACAGCGTGTTTGGTTTTATCGGCAAAAATGGCGCGGGAAAAACCACCACCATGAAAACGGTGCTCGGTTTGCTGAAAAGCGATACAGGGGAAATTTTCGTAAACGGTGAGCAGGTGGTATACGGTGAAACGGTCACCAACCGGCACATTGGCTATCTGCCCGACGTACCGGAGTTTTATCCGTTTATGACGGCACCGGAGTATCTGCGCTTCTGCGGTGAAATCACCGGAATGCAAAAAACGGACATCGCAAACCGCAGCAAGGAATTGCTGGAACTGGTGGGGTTGGAAGGTGAACGGCACCGCATTCAAGGTTTTTCGCGGGGGATGAAGCAACGGCTGGGCATTGCACAGGCATTGCTGAACCGACCGAAGCTGCTTATTTGCGACGAACCGACGTCGGCGCTTGACCCCGTGGGACGGAAAGAGATTCTGGACATCCTGCAGACCGTGCGGACACAGACGACCGTCTTGTTTTCCACACACATCCTGTCGGATGTGGAAAGGATCTGCACGGATGTCGCATTTCTGGACCAAGGTACGGTGCGTGTGCAGGGTAAATTAGCGGACATCCGGACGAAATACCGCCGGGAAGAGTATATATTGGAAACAGAGCGCGAAGCGGATGCACTCCGGCTTCGGACGGCATTCCCGGCAATCCGGGCGGAGGGACCGAACCGGCTGATTTTCTGCGAAAGCGGAAAAAATGCCGTTTTCGATGTGCTGCGCTTTGTTACAGAGCAACGCATTCCGCTGCTGAAAATGGAGCGGGCGGAGCCATCGCTGGAATCGCTGTTTCTGGAGGTGTTGGAGCAATGAACGCACAAATCGCCTTTCTCCGCAAAGAAATCATGGAGCAGACCCGCTCCGGGCGTCTGATGTTGCTGGGTGTTCTGTTTGCATTGTTTGGTATCATGAATCCTGCGGTAGCGAAGCTGACCCCATGGCTGCTGGAAATCATGTCGGATACGCTGGCGGGAAACGGTATGATCGTAACCACCGTAACCGTCAGTGCAATGGATTCGTGGGTGCAGTTTTTCAAGAACATCCCGATGGCGCTGATTGCTTTTGTGCTGACGGAAAGCAGCATTTTCACCAAGGAGTATCAGTCTGGAACGCTGGTACTGTCGCTGACCAAGGGACTGCACCGTGATGCGGTGCTGCGGGCCAAAACGACGGTGCTGGTCGTGCTGTGGACGCTGTGCTATTGGGGATGCTTTGGCATTACGTATGTTTACAATGCATATTTCTGGGACAATGCCGTGGCGAAAAACCTGCTGTTTTCGGTGGTGTGCTGGTGGCTGTTCGGATTGTGGACCGTTGCGCTGATGGTACTGTTTTCTGTCGTAACCGGTACGAATACGGGTGTTTTGCTTGGTACGGGCGGGGTCGTGTTCGTGTCGTATCTGTTGGGAATACTCCCTGAAATCAAGGTGTATGTTCCCACACAACTGACCGACGGCAATGCATTGATTTACGGCACAGCCGGTACGGGAGATTACACTGCGGCGCTGATTGCAGCAGTGGTGCTGAGTGCGGCTTGCTTTGCCGTGAGCGTGCCCGTATTCCGCAAAAAGCAACTATAACTTGTCTTACAATTGAGATAAAAAAGGGCGTGCTGCTTGGCTTTGCAGTACGCCCTTTTTATGCTTTTGCGGCCGAGGTTGCAAAAGCAGATGGAGTGTGTTATAATAAGAAAAGAGCAGGGGGACAGCAGGATAAAACAGATTTGGAGGTGCAGAAATGAAAATCATTCTGATTGGTCTGGGCAGTATTGGTCAGACCATTCTGAAAAGCTTTGCCGGTGAAGGGCATGAAATTACCCTCATCGACGAAAACAAGGAACTGGTCGAGCAACTGATTGAAAGATACGACGTGTCCGGTGTTGTGGGCAACGGTGCCTGCATGGATATCCAGCAAGAGGCTGGAATCCGCGAGGCAGATCTGGTCATTGCATTGACAAGAAACGATGAACTGAATATTTTTGCGTGTCTGGTGGCCAAACGGATGGGGGTCAACCATACGGTGGCCCGTGTGCGCAATCCGGACTACCGGAAACAGATCGAACAGATGAAGGATGATCTGGGGATTGCAATGATTGTGAACCCCGAACGTGAAACGGCCAATGAAATCTTCAATCTGATCAACCTGCCGTCGGTGTCCGGCATTGAGCGTTTTGCGAAGGGCAAGGTGCTTCTGGTGGAAGTCATCGCCAAAGAGGGCTGTGCGCTGATTGGTGAAAGCCTGATTTCGCTGGGCAAAAAGCTGAAGTCCAAGGTGCTGATTTGTGCGGTGCAGCGCGGGGACGAAGTGGCCATCCCGTCCGGCCGGTTTGTGATTCAGAGCGGCGACCGGATCCATTTTACGGCCGATGCCAAAAATTTGGATGCATTTCTGGAAGAGGCCCGGCTGGTAAAATCGCCGCTGAAAAATGTCATGATCGTCGGCGGCGGAAAAATTGGCTATTATCTGGCGGATGCGCTGTCCCGGAAGAAATATGCCGTCAAGCTGATTGAAAAAAATGCGGCCAAAGCAGATGAACTGGCCGAAATCCTGCCGAAGGTAACGGTATCCTGCGGAAACGGCACCCAGCACGAATTGTTGGTCGAAGAAGGCATCGGGGCGATGGATGCATTCGTTGCGCTGACCGATGTGGACGAGGAAAACATCATCGTGTCCATGTTTGCCAACAAAATGCACGTCAAAAAAGCCATCACGCAAATTGAAAACGACGATCTCCTTGGCATGATGGACGAACTGGGGGTGGACAATACGGTTTCACCCAAGCAAGTTGTGGCCGACCGCATCATCAGCTATGCCAGAGCGCTGTCCAACTCCATCGGCAGTAATGTGCAGACGCTGTACCAGCTGGTCAACCAGCGGGTAGAAGCACTGGAATTTTCGGTCAAGAAGGCAGCCCCCATTTATGGCATTCCGCTGAAAGAACTGCACATCAAAAAGAATTGTCTGATTGCCTGCATCATCCGGAACAACGAGGTACTGATTCCCAACGGCAATTCGGAAATCCGGGTAGGGGATAACGTCATCGTTGTGACCACACAGAAGAATCTGGATGATCTGGCTGAGGTGTTTGAATAAGGTGACGCTATGAATTATCAAAAACTCGGAACGATTCTGGGGAAGATCATGATTCTGGAGGGTATTCTGATGATGGCCCCTCTGGCGGTCAGCTTTATTTACCGGGAATCGCTGATGCATATTCTGGCTTTTGTCGTACCGATCGTGCTGTTGCTTGGCATCGGCTTTATGCTCCAGATTCCAAAGCCGGAGCGAGGCAATCTTTATCAGAAAGAGGGTTTTGCGCTGACGGCGCTGGCGTGGATCGTGATGACGCTGTTTGGTGCGATCCCGTTTGTCATCAACGGCGATATCCCCAATTACATTGATGCCTGCTTTGAAATCATGTCGGGCTTTACCACGACCGGTTCCAGCATTATTCCGGACATTACCGCGGTATCCCATTCCACGCTGTTCTGGCGCAGCTTTTCGCATTGGATCGGCGGCATGGGCATTCTGGTATTCGTGTTGATTTTCATTCCGGAAAGCAACGATGGTTCCTCCATGCACCTGCTCCGGGCGGAAAGCCCCGGTCCGCAGGTCGGCAAGCTGGTATCGAAGATGAAAGTCACCGCCCGGATCCTCTACTTGATTTATCTGGGGATGACCGTGCTGGAGGTCATCATCCTGATGCTGGATAAACCGATCCCCGGCTATGAAAATGAGCAGCTGTTCTTCAGCCTGCTGGCAACATTTGGCTGTGCCGGTACGGGCGGGTTCGGCTTTATCCCCGGCAGCATGGAACTGTTTCACCCGTTTTCGCAGTATGTGATGGCGATCTTTTTGATTCTGTTCGGCTGCAATTTCAGCTTGTATTATCTGCTGCTCATCGGC
>JAFTRF010000222.1 GCA_017462405.1 Clostridia bacterium
ATAATAATCTACTGCCGTAAAATATTCCAGCAGCATCTTATGGTAAAACTCGTCCTCAATCAGAATGGCACGCTTGTTCAGATAATCCAGCAGAAACTCTGCCCGGTCAGCCGGACCGGGAAAGTTGTTCGTCTCAAGCACAAAGGTCAGGATGTCTTTGGCCGTATAATTCTCCTCCTCCTGCGCCAACCGATAACGCTCCGCCGCAAACGCCTGAAGAATGGACGAGAGATGCAGCGTTACCATGTCCCGGTAGGAGTCGGGGATTTCTGCAATGTTTTGCTCGTGTTTGAGCGTGATTTCGCAGACGGCATCATAAATTCCGACCGTTGTTTTCGGAATTTCGTTTTTCTTATCATAGACAATTGCCAGCTGTGACAAAAGGAGCGGGTTTGTGCGGATTTCATCGGCCAGCGTTTCAATGGATAAATAAAACGATTCGCTCTTGTTCGGCTTGTCCAGCAGCAGAAACAAGTTTGTGCTGTAATCTTTGATCTGGTCTTCTTCGAGTGACCGCAGCGTCAGGCGTTTTGGCGTTTGGCCGTTTATGGAGATCAAATCGCCATCTGCCTCGTTGCGGCTCGTGAAAAAGAGCGTGGTGCCATCTTTGTTCGCTTTATAATAACAACTGACTGCGTCCAGAAATTGACGGGTACCATGTTTGGTCGCAATTTCATCCATGCCGTCAAGAATAAGCAGCAAATGGTTTTTGCGCAGAAAACTTCGGAAATCTTCTTCGGTGTAAAAATCACGGTTGCCGCAGTGACGGCAGAATTCATCATACATCACCGGAAACAGCTTATCGATGTTTGCAAGTTTCCGGCAGGGCAGAGCCATCACAAGCGTTTTTTTCTTGCCCGTTTTCTCATCAACCGATGACTCATTGGCGGATTTTCGCAGCTGATCGATATAACAGGATTTGCCGCTGCCGGCAGGCCCCTGCAAGAAGAAAATATCGTCGGCCTGAATGAACGGTGCGGCATCATCAATGGCGTTGCCGTCCGAATCGATCACCGTGCGCGGAATGTACAGCGATTCATAGTCAAATTCCCGTTCCGGCACATGTGCCAGACGCAGCAGCGATCTCAGTTTCAGATACGTCGGCCGGGTGGCTTCGTTGTACACTTTGAGCAGGCGGTTACTGATCAGCGTCTGCACTTTGGTCAGAATCTGTGCCAGATGTCCGTCGGTCAACTCACGCCCGTTCAGAATGACGGCACTTACCGCCTCCGCCAGCTTACTGCAATGCGTTGCGTATACCCCGTAATCCGATACAACCGGCACGCAGCGATTGCTCCAGTCATCCAGCTGCACAAGTTCATCGATCTCTGCGGGAACCCACTGGCTATGTATGGTGTTTTCGGTGTACAGACTCAGAAATATAGTGCAGGTTGTCGCTGCTTCGCGACTCCACTGGCGGAAATCTCCGGCACAGCTTTCGCCCGATTCCAGCACTTCAATCTTATTTTCGCGCAGAAATTTCACAATGCGATCCTTGAGGACGGCATCTTTACCGGTCCAGCTGATGAACACATCATATTGGCGAATATGCGACATAAGACACTCCTCCTTCATAGTGGTATAGATGTAATGTATTCTGTTTTATTGCGTTTTACAAGCGATATGTCCCCAATAAGCCAACGGATCCCCGGAACAAGTATGCAGCAGACTCGCCCGGCGATCACTGCTGCGGGCAGTTTCTGTAATACAAAATCACCGGACAGTCCGGATGATACCCTGAAATCTGTACGAGGTTGGGAGGAGATGAAGCGGAAGTACCGTATCAGCGTCCCATAAAATTTACGCCGTCGAGGGGATCTCTGCCCGCGGCGGCCCTTTTGTGTTTTGGGTCATTTCATCGCCGGGACAGCAGTGAGGCAGGGGCAAAACGTCGCCGCCGCAGTTTTTTGCGAAAAATGCCGGATTTTCCGTGCGACACATTTGCAAAACCGTCAGAAATCTTGACACATTGGCCAATGTGTCAACACAAACCGGCGATTTATCCATTGAAAGATGGGCCGGATTCCGGTAGGATAGGAGTGCGGAAACGTGAAAAAGGCGATTACGCCACCCGGATGTGGGAGAGGGCCTGACGCAGACGTTCCGCCAGCAGCGTCGGGTCAGAAATTTCCCACCGGCGGCTCCGGAGCATCAGCCCGACGATACCGCAGCCGCAGAATTCTGCCAGTACGGCGGCGTCGGAGATGGGGACACGAAACTGCGATGTGGGCATCTGAAGAAGATCCGACAGCAGCGCACAGATTTCATCCAGCAGCGCACGTTCGGCGGATGCATCCCGGTCAGCCAGCAGCTTGCCGAGCAGATCGCTGTATGCCAGTTCAGCCAGCGCAGTACACAGCGCGTCGATGCCGTCTTCGGGACGGAAACGGCTGCGCAGCTCATGCCGGATGACAAAGCGGATGACCTCCTGCAGATCACGGAAGTGATAATAGAAGCTCTGACGGGAAATGGCGCACTCCTGCACCAGATCCTTCACAGTGATCTTGCGGATGTCGCGGTGGTCCAGCAGACGGACCAGCGCGGCGCAGATGTTTTCCTTCATGTGAATCGGCACGATGGAACCCCCTTTTTTACAGCTTACAATTCGGTTCACTATTATTGTAAGCGTTGCGGAGACGGTTGTCAAGCGGGCTGCCCGCACGATTCTCTCAAGCGTATTCTCAATTGATCATATGTATTTTCAGCATCAGACCGGAGGTAAAGAGTCATGGAACGCAATCCAAATCAGATCAGCAAGAAAAAGTACATCATTTCGTTCATCATCCTGTTCGCCAGCAACCTGATCATTTTTCTGACCATCTGGCTGCTGAACAAGTATGACAAGATTGCACTGGACCAGATCCTGTTCCAGATGAAATCCTCTGCGGCCGGTGCCAACCGCAACATTATGAACAGTGCATACCTGCGGGTCGTAGGTCTTGGTGCGCTGGCCACGATTGCGGAGGTCTGCTTGTATCAGTTCCTGTCCGGTAAGTGGAACGGCAGCCTGCGCAACAATGTCCGCTACAACCATTTCCGCGACAGCAAAACCTGTCGCCGCATCGCCAGTGCGACCCTGCCGCTGGCCATGATCGTGTTCATGACCTCCTCCACGGTGTTCGTATCCTCGCTGGATGTGGCCGATTATCTGGTCACCACCAACACCGAGTCGGATTTTATTGAAGAACATTACGTAGACCCCAACAAGGTTCAGCTGACGTTCCCCGAAGAGAAGCGGAACCTGATCTACATTTTCCTGGAATCTATGGAGAATACCTTCGGTGAGACGGAAGCCGGCGGCAACATTACCGCCAACTTTATCCCCGAACTGACCCAGCTGGCCCAGAATAACATCAACTTCTCGCACAAGAACGGTCTGGGCGGTGCGCTGCCCTACACCGGTACCACCTGGACCGCCGCCGCAATGGTGGCACAGACCTCCGGTGTGGTGGTCAAGGTTCCGCTGAACGCCGGTCACTACGGCGGCGAATCCGGCTGCATCCCCGGTGTGGTCACCAGTGGTGAGATTCTGGAAGACGCCGGCTACACGCAGACCCTGCTGGTGGGCTCCGATGCCGACTTCGGTGGCCGCGCTACTTACTTTACCGAGCATGGCAACTACAACATCATCGACATCAAGTCTCTGAAGGAGGAGGGCAAGCTGCCCGCCGACTATAAGGAATGGTGGGGCTACGAGGACAAGAAACTGTTCGAGTTTGCCAAAGAGGAACTGACCCGTCTGGGCCAGACCGGCGAGCCGTTCAACTTCACCATGCTGACCGCCGACACCCACTTCCCGAACGGCTATCTGTGCCCCGACTGCGGCACCGACCGCGATTCCCAGTACGGCAATGTGCTGACCTGCTCCTCCGGCAAGGTCAACGAGCTGCTTGAGTGGATCAAGGAACAGCCGTTCTACGAAAACACCACCATCGTACTCAGCGGCGACCACCTGACCATGGACCCCGATTTCATGAAGACGCTGGACGAAGATTACGTCCGCACCGTGTACAACTGCATCATCAACGCTCCGGTCGAGCCGGTGCAGGAGAAGAACCGCCTGTTTGCGACCTTTGACATGATGCCCACCACGCTGGCCGCGCTGGGTGTCGAGATCGAAGGCGACCGTCTGGCGCTGGGTACCAACCTGTTCTCCGACAAGAAGACCCTCACCGAGGAGTTCGGCTTTGAGATGCTGGACAAGGAACTGCAGAAGAAATCTGAATTTTACAACACCGAATTTCTGGGCATGACCAGCAGCAAGCAGGAGTTCACCACCTCCTCCGATGCCGCGAAGACCATCTCCGGAAGCGAAGAAGAATAAATCGCATCAAAAAAAGACCATGCCGCGAGCGTGGTCTTTTTTCTTTGTGCGGGATGTGCGTGCCGGAAAACCCCTCCCCCACCGGGGGAATTTCCCCTACCGTGGGGGAATCGTCCCCCGAAGGGAGAGCCAAGAAACGGGCTTAAAACTTTGAAAAGCCTCCTTGCCTCTCCCTTC
>JAFTRF010000223.1 GCA_017462405.1 Clostridia bacterium
TTTCTTCCAGTACCACAAATTCTACCTGTCCGTTCAACTCTTTATGTTTTACCAGCATCTCCGATTCACTCCGTTCTTTTCTTCTACTTCTATTATAACACAAAAAAAGGCCGCTGTGCGCGACCTTTTTCGACAAGCTGAGGTGCCGCAGAGATGCGGCACCTTTTTTGGTGGGATTATGCTTTGGGGCAGTTGGCGGCGACCCATGCGCGGCCGAGATTTTTGTCTCCGACCGTGTCGAAATGCAGACTGATGACGGTAGGCGTGACCCGCGTCACCGTACCGGCGCCCCAGACCTTGTGCATCCGCACGTCGCCGGTCTGGATGCCGTCCTCGACGGGAGTCGGTGCGGCAGGCTTTGCCGGCGCTGCTGCGGCGGGTCTGGCGGGGGCTGCGGACGCAGATGCCGGAAAAGCACCGGATTTTGTGGGGGCGGCTACCAGCAGTGCGCGGAAGGAATCAAAATTGCGCACCTCATCCAGCTTGTTCAGGCGGTGCAGCGCAACGAACAGCGCGGCGGCCTTGGCCTGACAGTTGATGCTTTTCTGCGGGTTGAACTCGATGTCGGTGAAGGCATCGTACTGCAGCACCACCTGTGCAAGCTGCTCGTTTTCCAGCAGAGCGTTGATGTACAGATAATCGTAGAAAATGGTGACGGGCTTGAGCGGAAAGTCCTGCCCCTCAAAGCGGAATCCGGTCAGCGGACCAGAGGTCACCAGGCGCTCGTCCCGCTTGGCCTCACGGGGCGTGACGTGCAGCAGGTCGGTGTAGGGACCACCGTTCCGGAAGACCTTGCCGGCCTGATAGATGTTTTCCACCGGGACCGACTTGCCCAGCGACGGTACATATTTGGGCAGATGAAACGCACTGAGCTCCGTACCGCCGGGCTGCATGGACTTGCTGGAAATTTCCAGCACCTTCAATTCGGGGAACGTGGCGGAAAAAGCCGCATGGATGGCGGTGATGTTCTTCTGCTTCTGCGACGGAGCGAAACCGCCGTTGTACGAAAATTCGGCGTTCCACGGGAAGCAGTAGGGGGGCTGGGGACGGGTGAGATAAACGGGACGCTGGGCCATAAACACATTCTCCTTTCAGTTGGGGCAAAAAATCCGGCAGAAAAGCAGCTGCCGGATTTTTTAAATTGATAAAATGAAATTGTTTGAGTTGAATATTATATCACATAAATCGACAAAAGTCAAGCAAAATATTTCATTTTTTCAAAAAATCCCCGGAAAATCATCAGAACAGACGATTTTCCGGGGAAAACGATACAAAAAACTCAGGTGCGGCGCACTACATTACGGAGCGATGGAGTAAGCACCGTCGAGCAGCAGGCACTGGCCGGAGTAGTAGCAGGAGTCCGGGCCGGCGAGGAAAGCGATGACCGGAGCGATGTCGGTCTCTGCATCGCCCAGACGGCGCATGGGCTGCTGCTGCAGGATGGCGTTGTACTTCTCAGGGAACTTCTTGGCCCACTCCTTGGCGGCGGGGGATTCTGCACCGGGCAGCACACAGTTGACGGCGATGCCGTACTGGCCCCACTCCTTGGCGGCGATCTTGGTCAGACCGCGGATGGCCTCCTTGTTGGAGCCGTAAGCGCAGTTGCCGGCGTAGCCGAACATACCGGTAGCGGAAGCGAAGTTGATGACGCGGCCCTCACCCTGTGCCTTCATGTAGGGGAAGCACTCCTGCATGAAGTTCAGCGAACCGATGCAGCCGGTGGACCATGCCAGGTACATCAGCTCGTAGGACACTTCTTCAACGGGGGCGGACTTGGCAACAGCCTGTGCATTGTTGACGATGACGTCCACGGTGCCGTAGGTTTCGACGGTCTTCTGCACGACCTCGTGTACGCGCTCGCGGTTGGCAGAGTCACAGGTCATGGCGAAACCTTCGCCGCCTGCGGCCTTGATTTCGGCTACGGTAGCCTCGATGGGCTCGGCACGACGGCCGGTGCAAACGACCTTTACACCGCGCTTGGCCAGGCACAGGGCGATGCCCTTGCCAATGCCCTGACCGGCGCCGGTGACGATGGCGACTTTTTCATTGAGCTGTTTCATTATATATACGTCCTTTCGTTTATGAGTTCCGTATGCGGCGGGACCGCATCTTCAAACGTCCGGAATCTATTCTACAATAAGTTGGGCAGATTGTCAAGAAATAAACATCATTTTGCAAAGTTTATAGTATATATTTTGCATTTCCGTGCGGTGCGCGGTTCAACAACTGTTGAAATATGAAAAAAACTATGTACAAATCTGGATTTTTATGCTATACTGGACTGTAAAAACAATGAAAAAGCCGGTTTTTGCGAAGGTGCGGTGTACAAAAGCCGGTGCAGTGTATGCACAGAAAGGAGAAAAACATGAATCGTCTGACCTGGTCGATGTGGACGCATTTTTGGCGGGTGCCGTTTTTGTGGCATCGTCTGTGCCATTATGCCAATCATGCGGAGAAATATACCGAAGCGGAGCGCTGGGCATTCATGCAGGAACTGTTTCAGCTGTCGGTAACGCTGGGCAACATCGAACTGTTGGTGGCCGGTCAGGAAAATCTGCCGGAGGAAGGCGGCTTCATGCTGTACAGCAATCATCAGGGAAAGTTTGATGCGAGCGCAATCGTGGCTACCTGTGCGCGGCCGCTGGGCGTAGTGATGAAAAAGGAATTGGCGGTGCATCCGTTTTTCAAGCGGGTGATCCGATGCACCAATTCGTTTGCCATGGATCGCGAAAGTGCGCGGCAATCGCTGACGGTCATCAACAACGTGATTGCCGAAATCAAAAAAGGCCGGAACTACCTGATTTTTCCGGAGGGCGAGGCCAACCGGTTCAGCAATGCGGTGGGCACGTTCAAACACGGCAGCTTCCGCTGCGCGACCAAAACCGGATGCCCGGTGGTACCGGTGGCATTGGTGGATTGCTTCAAGCCGATGGATCAGGCGGGACATGACCGCGTTACCATTCAGGTGCATTATCTGCCGCCCATTTACGCAGAGGAATACCGCGGGATGAGCACGACTCAGCTGGCGGAACTGGTAAAGAGCCGGATCGAGGCAACCATCCGGGATTATGCCGACCCGGCATCCATCATTCCGCTTGCGGAGGCGTAAGCACATCATCGCACAAAAAGAAAGGCCCCCCGGACAAACAAAGGGGACAAACGGAGGAGAAAAACATGAGAAATCTGACCATCCTGAGAACCAAAAGCTTCGTTGGCTGTGCCATGAAGCTGAATGTGTACATCGTGGACGAATGCGGTGACACCACCATCAACAACCAGTTGTGCCGCAAGCTGGGCACGCTGAAAAACGGTCAGGAGCAGACCTTCCAGATCGACGATTGGGCCACCCGCATTTACGTGATCGCAGACAAGTTGAGCAAGGGCTTCTGTAGCGAAATGTATGACCTGCCGGCCGGTGTGGAAGATGTGCGTCTGACGGGTAAGTGCAAGTACAGCCTGATTTCCGGCAATGCATTCCGCTTTGACGGTCCGGTCAGCGCTGATGCACAGGCTTACCGCAAGAAGACCGGCAAAAAGGGCTGGATCGTGATGATCGTGGCCGTGATTTTGGGTGTGGCACTGGGCGTGCTGTCCGGCTGGCTGGAAAGCCGCACGGAGCCGAAGACCTTCGCGGTCGACGGCATGGTCATCACCCTGCACACCGGCTTTGAAGAGTACGAGGACGCAGATCTGGATGCCTGCTACCTGTCGGAAGACGTGGAAGTGATGATCACCGGAGAGAAGATCGCAGACCTGAAGGCACTGGGTCTGGAAGTCAACTCGCTGAAGGATTACGGCGAACTGCTGATCGATCTGTACGACATCGATGCCGAGCTGGTGACGGAGGACGGACTGACGTACTTCGAGTACGACTACGGCGATCCGGTGATCGGTGACTATCATTATGTATGCACCCTGCACGAGAGCGCAGATGCATACTGGATCGTGGAGTTTGCTACGTATCAGGATGAAGCGGCAGAACACGCCGAGGACATCCGCACGTGGGCAAAGAGCGTAGCCTTCGCAGAAGGCGCAGCAGGCGCAGTATAAAATGTACGATTCCCCGGAGGAAACTGTTTGCGGACAGGACCTCCGGGGAATGCTGTTTCAACGGGAAAAACGGCGCGAAGAATCAACAAATTCCGGATAAAATGTGGAAAACACGCAAAGAGATGGAACACCATGAGCAAAGGCAAGGAACGGAGCCGGCAAAGTATCGATCCGAACATACAACAAAATCCGGCAGTCGTTGACAAAAGGCTGGAAATCCGCTATAATAAAAACAGAACGGGGCTGGGTGTACCCGGAATATTTTCAGATGGAGGTACGAGCAATGCCGAAGACGACGTATGTATGGAAAGACCGGAAGCGGACCTTTCTGGGGCTGCCGCTGAGTTTTACGGTGTATAAGCTGACGGAGGAAAAGCTGCTGATTGAAACCGGCTGCTTCTCCAAAAAGGAAGAGGAAATCCGCCTGTACCGCATCATGGATATGACGCTGCACCGCTCGTTTGGCCAGCGGCTGTTCGGATTGGGCACGATCCATTGCTGTACTGCGGATCGTTCCACCCCGGAATTTGACATTCTGAAGATCAAGAAGCCCCGGCAGGTCAAGGAAATGTTGTCCGATATGGTGGAAGACCAGCGCAGGCTGAAGGGCATCACGGCCAGGGAGTTTATGGACGACGGAGATCCGGATTACGATCCGGATTGCGACAACGAAGGCTGATTCCGTGCGTATCATTCCGCTGTAAACTGCGGGGCGGTACGCTTTTTTTGTGAAGGGAGAAACCAGATGAACGATTATTACAGCGAACCCATTGAGCGGGATACCTGCTGGCGGCAGGATTATGTGGACGGCATCAACCGCTGGCTGGAGACGTGCCGTCGGGAAGCGGCCGTGGAACGGGCGGCATTCATGACTCCGGAGGCCTATGCCGCCGCGCCGGAGGAATACCGCCGGAAGCTGATTGAGATGCTGGGTTTTCCGCTGAACAGCGCGGTGCCGGTACCGGAATGCACCGCCGTATTTGTAGCGGAGGACGACAATGTGGACATTTACCGGATGCAGTTTACCTTTTTCGGGACGCTGAAGTGCTACGGAATGTATTTCAGGCAGAAGCACGTGCGCCATGCACCGCTGGTGGTGAGCATCCACGGCGGCGAGGGTACGCCGGAGTTGTGCAGCAGCCTGCACAACGATTCCTCCAACTACAATCACCAGACCCGCCGTGTCACGGACCGGGGGTGCAACGTGTTTGCACCGCAGCTGCTGCTGTGGAAGGTGTCGAAGTACGGCAACCCGTTTGACCGGGGGATGACCAATGCGCGCCTGCGTCAGCTGGGCGGCTCGGTGACGGCGCTGGAACTGGCGCTGATGCGCGGGTGTGTGGACTGCCTGCTTGAGCGGGAGGATGTGGATCCGGACCGGATGGGCGTCATCGGCTTGTCTTACGGCGGAATGTATGCGCTGCTGCTGGCGGCGGTGGACACCCGGTTCCGTTCGTGCTTTTCGTCCAGCTGGTTTGCGGACCGGTACGTATATGCCAAAGAGGACTGGAGTTACCGGAATGCCCTGCGGACGTTCGGCGATGCGGAAATGGCGGCGCTGATCGCACCGCGCCGTCTGGTCATCGCAATGGGCACCCACGACGAGTTGTTCCGCAGTACCTACACGATGGAGGAGAGCGACCGGCTCACACCGTTTTACCGGGCGCTGGGCGCAGAGCGTGAACTGGAGATTTACGAATTTTTTGGTCTGCATGAACAGGACCGCAGTGACCGGGGCATGGATTTCTTCCTGGAGGGCATCTGACGACACCGGCCGACAAATTCCGACGTAAAATACAGGGAAACGACCCAAAAGAATTGACTTTGCGGGTTGCGGAGGCTATAATGTAAACCAGGAGAAGCAATGCCGGATCCAAAACAGAAAAGGAGAACAACGAAATTGAACAATCAACCGAAAAAGAAAAAATTAGGGGTACTGCTGATCATCCTGCTGCTCCTGTTGCTGGCGGCGGGACTGGCAGCCGTTTCCCTGCTGGGAAATATCCGGATCACGCTCCGCGGCGCGCAGGAAATGCAGCTGGAATACGGAACGCCGTACGAGGAGCCGGGCGCAGATGCCGTGTACAGCGGGATGCTGGGACAGGAAAACCGGGAGATCCCCGTGACCATCACCGGACAGGATGCGGTGGATCACACGAAGCTGGGGACCTATGAGGTGCGCTATCAGGCGGAGTGGGGCATCCGGAGCCATACTGTGATCCGAAAGGTACACGTCGTGGATACGACCGCGCCGGTCATCCAGCTGGTGGGCGACCCGACGAAGTATACCCTGCCCGGACAGAAATATCAGGAGGAAGGCTTCACGGCAACAGACAACCACGACGGCGATCTGACTGCCAAGGTGCAGCGTACCGACAACGGCCATACGGTGACGTATACCGTTACGGATACCTCCGGCAATACAACGACGGTGACGCGTACCATCGTGTACAAGGATCCCGAAGCACCGGTCATTACGCTGAAGGGCAGCGCATCCATGAGCATGGAGGTGGGCGCCGCATTTACCGAACCCGGCTACACCGCCAGCGACAATGTAGACGGTGATCTGACCGCTAAGGTCAAGGTGAGCGGGACGGTGAATACCGCCAAGGCCGGGACCTATGTGCTGACCTATACGGTGACGGACGCATACGGCAATACGGCCACGGCAAAACGCACCGTGACGGTGAAGAAGCCGGCAGATACGGTCAAGCCGGTCATCACGCTGAAAGGCAATGCGTCCATGAGCCTCACGGTGGGTGCAACCTTTACCGAGCCTGGCTATACCGCCAGCGACAACGTAGACGGTGATCTGACCGCTAAGGTCAAGGTGAGCGGGACGGTGAATACCGCCAAGGCCGGGACTTATGTGCTGACCTATACGGTGACGGACGCATACGGCAATACGGCCACGGCGAAACGCACTGTGACGGTGAAGAAGCCGGCAGATACGGTCAAGCCGGTCATCACGCTGAAAGGCAATGCATCCATGAGTCTCACGGTGGGTGCAACCTTTACCGAGCCCGGCTATACCGCCAGTGACAACGTAGACGGCAATCTGACTTCCAAGGTCAAGGTGAGCGGGACGGTAAACACCGCCAAGGCCGGTACTTATTCCGTCAGCTATACCGTGACCGATGCGGCGGGCAACAAGACGGTGGTCTACCGCAAGGTCGTGGTAAGCGACGGAACGACGACCCCCACCGGCAAGGTGATCTACCTGACCTTTGACGACGGCCCCGGCGCACATACCGAGCGTCTGCTGACGATCCTGAAGAAATACAATGCCAAGGCAACGTTCTTTGTGGTCAACACCGGATATTCGGCCGAATACAAAAACAGGGTGATGAAGCAGATGGTCACTGACGGTCATGCCATTGCCATCCACAGCGCAACGCACAACTTCGCACAGATTTATGCCAATGAGGACGCTTACTTCAAGGATCTGTACAAGATGCAGGATCTGATCCGGGAGGCGACCGGTGTGAACACCATGCTGCTCCGGTTCCCCGGCGGCAGCTCCAACACGGTCAGCAAAAAGTACAATAAGGGCATCATGACCCGCCTGACGAAGGAAGTGCAGAACCGCGGCTTCGTTTACTTCGACTGGAATGTGGACAGCTACGATGCCGGCGGTGCAACGACTGCAGCTGCAGTGTATAACAATGTGGTCAAGGGCTGCAAATCGTCCAAGGCACCCATTGTGCTGATGCATGACATCAAGAAATACACCGTGGATGCCATTGAGGATATTCTGAAATGGGGTCAGGCCAACGGCTATACCTTTGCCGCGTTGAATGAAAACAGCCCCACGTGTCATCACGGCGTAAACAACTGATCAATTTCATAAAATCACAAAAGCCGCTCTTTCCCAAGGGCGGCTTTTGTAATATTTCGTGGAAATTATACAGAATGGAAAGGAATGCGTGCTATGAAAAGCTTTATGGAAAAAATACTCTGGCAGCGGAACGAACATTACAGCAATCACCGCATCCCCGGTATGCTCGTGACCTCCAGAGGGGCCCTGCTGGCATATCGGGAAGCGCGGCGCACGATGTCGGACTGGGCGCGGATGGACATCCTGCTGAACCGGTCGGAGGATTTTGGCGAGACGTTTGCACCGGACGTGGTGCTGGCCACCGGTACGGAGGTGCATCCGACGGTGAACAATCCGGTCATGGCGGAGGATCTGAACGGCATCATTCATTTTCTGTATTGTGAGGACTACGCCGTGGAAGGCGGGCGGGTCCTGCACCGCACCAGTGCGGACGACGGGCAGACGTGGAGCGCGCCGGAGGATATTTCGGCGGCCACGATGCCGGAATATCGCAATGTGTTTGCGTTCGGGCCGGGACACGGCATCTGTCTGCAGAACGGGACGCTGATTTTTCCGGTGTGGCTGGTGCCGAAAAGTGCCGGAAACCGTCCCAAAGCCCATGGACCGTCCGAAATTACGACGCTGTACAGCACCGACAACGGGGCTTCGTGGCGCATGGGTGCGTTGCTGCGCCATACGGCGGACACGCCCTCGCCCAATGAAACGACGGCCGCACAGCGGGCAGACGGCAGCGTGTACCTGAATATCCGGGTCACGTCCGGGCGGGGGTGCCGCGCACAGGCGGTCAGCCCGAACGGATACGACGGCTGGACGGAATACCGTGCGGCGGAGATGCTGCCGGATCCGTCCTGTTTCGGGTCGGTGTCGGCATACAATGACGGAGTGCATCCGTATGCGCTGGTGTTCGGCAATTGTGCGCACCCCACGGAGCGGAAGATGGTCACGGTGCGCATGAGCTTTGACGGTGGTGCGACGTTCCCCGCGCAGAAGCTGCTGTGCGCGGACGGCGGCGGCTATGTGGAGACAGCCACAGACAACCGCAACGGCTGGATCTACGTGCTGTACGAGAGAAATCTGGGTGAAACGGATACGCTGGTGCGGTTGAAATACGAAGATCTCGTCCTGCGGGCGGAAGTGAAAAGTTATAGTGAAAAGTGAAAAAGTGTGGAAGCGGCGAAGCTGCTTGAAATAACAACACCGTGGCCTTGTCTTTCTGAACAATGCCACGGTGTATATTTTTTGATAAAAATACGGAAAGTAAATAATCGAGTTGTACAATCAGTATAATTGTTCATCTGCAATACAGCCAGTTGAGTCGGTGGAACTTCGCCGCATCGATTTTTTTCAGCTGCTGCCGGGTGATGCGGAAGGACCAGTTGCCGCGGCTTTTGCCGGGGGTATTGAAGCGGGTGTCGCTGCCGTACAGCAGGAGGTCCTGCACCGGCAGGATCAGCAGACCTGCGTGGCTGGCGAACATCGTGCGCAGGATGTGGTCGTAGCAGCCGTCGATGTGGTCGCCGCCGTAGCCCATATAGTCAAACAATTGGCGGCGCTGGGCTGCATCCATCTCCCACACATAGCCCAGCAGCGTATTATTGTCGTGGGTGCCGGTGTAGGCGATGGCGTTGTTGTCGTAATTGTGCGGCAGATGGGGCGAGCCACGGTCGCCCAGAAACGCGAACTGCAGCACCCGCATACCGGGGAAGCCGCTGTCCTGCACCAGCTGATACACCTCCGGGGTAATGTCGCCCAGATCCTCGGCGATCAGCAGCTTGTCGCCGCAGGCTTCCCGCAGGGCGCGGATGAGCGCCATACCGGGGCCTTTGACCCATTTGCCGTTTTTGGCGGAAGTTTCGCCGGCGGGAATGGCCCAGTAGGACTCCAGCCCGCGGAAGTGGTCGATGCGCACCCCGTCAAACAGCTGCGTCATGAAGCGCATCCGGTCCTGCCACCAGCGGTAGCCGTCGGTTTTCATTTTGTCCCAATTGTAGATGGGGTTGCCCCACAGCTGTCCCTCGGCGCTGAAGTAATCCGGCGGGACACCGGCCACGCAGGAGGGGGCATGATTTTCGTCCAGCAGAAACTGATCGGGGTGTGCCCATACGTCGGCGCTGTCCCATGCGACGTAAATCGGAATGTCGCCGATGATGGAGATGCCGCGGGTGTTGGCGTACTTTTTGACGGAGTCCCATTGGGTGAAGAAGGTGTACTCAATGAATCGCCATGTGCGCAGGATGGCTTCATCGGGGGTCTGCACCGTCCATTTCGTCCAATGCAGGCCGTGGTTGGCCTCCTTCAGCGCCATGAAACGGCAGAAATCGTCGGTGTAGGGGTATTCCAGCCGGAAACGATCCAACGCAGCCTCATCCGTAAAACGGGTGGCGGCTTTGTGCAGGAGGAGAAACCGCTCCCGGTGCAGGCGGTCAAACTCGCAGGCATACGGCGAATCCTGCCGCGCCGAAGCCAGCTCGGCGGCGGTCAGCAGACCGTCCCGGTGCAAGGTGGGCAGGTCGATGAAAAAAGGATTGCCACTGAATGCACTGAAGGAACTGTAAGGAGAGTTGTAGGCGTCGGTCTGGCAAAAGGGCAGGACCTGCCAATAGCGGAAACCGCAATCGGCCAGAAAGTCGATCCATTCCCGTGCTTCTGCACCGAAGGACCCCTCGGAATAATCGCCCCACAGGGAGGAAATGTGCATCAGCACACCGCTTGCTCGTTTCATGCAAAAACCGCCTTTTCATCGTAAAATAAAACTAACCTTATTATAGGGGGCGCACGGGCAAAAAGTCAAGAAAAAATGACGGATTTACGGCATGGACAATGGGAAAAATCGTAAAAACAGCACAATAAAATCAAAAAATCCGCAAAAAAATCCGGAAACGGGGTGGATTTATGAATGCGCATCTGTTACAATAAATCCGTACGGTAATTCTGATTGCGGGAAAGGAAGATACCATGAAAATCAAAACAAAAGAAAAAAGCTATGCGGAAGTCATGGCACTGGCACGGCCGGAACGGAAAAAGCCGCAGCGCCCCAATATGCTGTTCCGGACCATCATGTGCGTGGGGTCCATTCCGGAACTGGTGATGACTGGCTTTAAGCTGAAGAAGATCAACATGGAGCGGCTGGGCAAAAAGGAGCCGTGTCTGTATCTGATGAATCATTCCAGCTTCATTGATATGGAAATTGTGGCGCGGTGCCTGTATCCCCGTTCCTTTAATATTGTATGCACGACCGACGGTATGATCGGCAAAAACTGGCTGATGCATCAGATCGGCTGTATTCCTACGAAAAAATTTCTGACCGACAGCGCATTGGTGCGCGACATGATGTATGCCCTGCACAAGCTGAACAGCTCGGTAGTGCTGTATCCCGAAGCGGGATACAGTCTGGACGGTACGGCAACCACGCTGCCCCGGACGCTGGGCAAGTGCCTGAAGCTGCTGAAGGTGCCGGTAGTCATGATCCGCACCAGCGGTGCATTCAGCCGCCAGCCGCTGTATAACGGCCTGCTGAAGCGGAAGGTGCCGGTTTCGGCGGAAATGGAATACATTCTGTCGCCGGAGGACATTGCGCAGAAGTCGCCGGAGGAACTGTCCGCCATTCTGGATGCACAGTTTGGCTTTGACCATTTCCGGTGGCAGCAGGAGCAGGACATCCGTATCACGGAGCCGAACCGGGCCGACGGACTGAACCGGGTGCTGTACAAATGCCCGGCTTGCGGCGCGGAGGGGCAGACCAAAGGCGAGGGTACCCGCCTGACCTGCGGGGCTTGCGGCAAGGTGTACGAAATGGACGAACTGGGGCAGATGCAGGCGGCCGACGGTACGACGGAATTTGCCCACATCCCGGATTGGGTGGCATGGCAGCGGAAGTGCGTGGCAGAGGAACTGGATGCCGGTACCTACAAGCTGGATTGCGACGTGGATATTTATATGATGGTGGATACAAAAAGCGTCTATCATGTCGGCGGCGGCCATCTGACACATGACAGCACCGGATTCCGGCTGACGGGCGGTGACGGTCAGCTGGATTATCACCAGAAGCCGGAGGCTTCGTATACCATCAATGCGGACTTCTACTGGTATGAACTGGGGGACATCATCAGCATCGGCGACAACGATGCGTTGTTCTATTGCGTCCCGCAGAACTGCGGCGACGTTGCCATCAAGACCCGGCTGGCTGCAGAAGAACTGTACAAGCGCACAGCCCCGCAAAAGCGTGTCCGCCGGAAGAAAGCTGCGGAAGAATAAGCCGAAAAAACGCAGAAGTTTACAGGAAATTCATTGACCCCGGACGCGCAAAGGGGTATAATGGCAACAGCATTGCAAAATCGGAAGCATGGGAGGCACGGGCAGATGTTTAACGGAAAAATGAAGGCCGTGACGTTCAGCTATGACGACGGGATCACGCAGGATCAGCGGTTGATCCATCTGCTGAACCGGTACGGTCTGAAAGCGACGTTCAATCTGAATTCCGGCTTTTTCGGAACGGCAGGCGCGCTCATCCGCGGGAATGTTACGGTAGCGCATGTGCGCCCCCGTACGGAGGAAATCGCGGGCATCTATCGTGGACACGAGATCGCCGGTCATACGCTGACACACCCCAGTCTGCCAACCCTGCCCCGGACGGAGATCATCCGTCAGGTGGAGGAGGACCGCAAGGCATTGTCGGCCCTCGCGGGTTACGAGGTGGTGGGAATGGCGTATCCGGGCGGCGGAATCAACTACGATGCACGTTCTGCGGAGATCATCCGGACCGCTACCGGGATGAAATACGCCCGGACAACGGTATGCAACGGCAGCTTTGACCTGCAGGAAGATCTGTTCCGCTTTCAGCCGACGGTGTTCCACATGGACTTTGACGAGATGTTCCGGCTGGGCGCAGAGTTTATCCGGATGAAACCCGACCGGCCGCAGATTTTCTACATCTGGGGCCATGCCTATGAATTCGATATTGCAAACACATGGGAACGTATGGAAGAATTTTGCCGTATGATTTCCGGAAAAGACGATATTTTTTATGGCACGAATCAGGAAGTCCTCCTGACGGGCCGGCAGGAGGTTTGACAATGGACGGAGCAGCAGAAACCATTACGGAAATTTTGATCCCGTATACTACAGAGTATATGATGATGATCATCGTGGCCGCCAGCTTGCTGGTAGGTATGATCGGCATCATCGCATGGAAAATGCAGTCGGAGGGCAAGCTGGCCCCCTTCTTTGGCGGTATCTTCATGTATCTTGTATTTACCGCTTGTCTGAAAAGCATGTGTGACCTGATGATCGGGCCGTTGTTTATGGGGTCCCCGTGGGCGCAGGGCGTGTACGAAGGGCTTTTCTGGACGCTGTTGCAGTTGCTGGGCATCTACTTCGGCTTTACGGCCGTACATAAGGACCACAGTGACCGCCGGATGTCGGTGACGTTTGGTCTGGGTTTCGGCTGGACGCAGCTGCTGACCTCGACGCTGTTGTCAGCTTCCATGTAGTATGCATTTGCAATTTCCGTCAATGACATCGGCATTGCGGAAATGACGGCCAATTACACCGAGGAAGAAATGGCCAGCTTCAACGCGACGCTGGCGTATATGCAGTCGCTGACCACATTTGACTGCGTGCTGTCGCTGCTGGAGGTGTTCGTCCGCGTGGCGCTGCTGATGGCGGTTTCGGTCATCGTATTCACGGCCGTCAAGGGCGTGGATACCCGGAAAAATCTGGCGGTAGCCGCCTGCCTGCAGTTTGTTTCGCTGACTCCTATGGGCTGGCACCAGACCGGTACCGGTCTGCCGCTGTGGGTAGCGGAAGTAATGATGCTGCTGGGCATGGCCTGTGCCGTGATTTATGCCAAGCGGCTCTACGACGAACTGCCGGTGCCGCGCCGGTACAGCCGACGGACTAAATATCTTTGATCCAGAAGAACCGCAGGAAATCATGCCTGCGGTTCTTTTTTGTGGAAAATCAGCGCGGAGTCTTTTTATTTGAACCATTTTGTGATATAATAAAAAAGAAGGGGCAGCGACCCCATATGCGAAAGGAGTCTGAGCATTATGTCCTTTTTGAAAGACCTGAGCAAGACCGTCAGCTATGCCGTTGACGAGGCGGTTTCCCGTGCAAAGGAACTGACCGGTGTGGTGAAGCTGAATACGGCCATCCGTGCGCGTCAGTACGAAATTGACAAGGCGTATGCCGCCATCGGCCGCGCCGTGTTTGCGCGCGAAGCGGCAGATCCGGAAAGCCCGGCAGCAGAACTGTGCGCCAAGGTACTGGCCAATCAGGAGGCCATTGCCAGCATGCAGCAGCAGATTGCCGACCTGAAACAGGAGGCCAGCGAGGAGCGCAAGGCCCGTTCGGAGTCCGTGTGCGCAGCGAAAGAGGCAGTGGAGGACATCGCAGAAGATGTGGCCGAAGCCGTGGAGGAAGTTGCAGAAGACATCGCCGGGGCGGTGGAAGAAGCCGCGGAGGAAAAAGCAGAGTAATTTCTTGGCAAAGCTACGACCAGGCACGATTCCGGCATCCGGGCCATTCCGGATGCCGGAAATTTTTTGAAAAAATCGAAAAAAGTGCTTGACAAACCGGAAACGGTGTGATACAATCTTAAAGCTGTCAAAAACGAGGGCAACAGCCCAAGGGAAACGACAGCGGCTCAAAAAACTTTCGAAAAAAGTTTGGAAAAA
>JAFTRF010000224.1 GCA_017462405.1 Clostridia bacterium
AGCTGGGCGCCCATGTTCTCAAAGGGGTCTTCCAGCTCGATTTCCTTGGCAATGGTAACACCGTCATTGGTGATCAGGGTAGCGCCGTACTTCTTGTCCAGCACCACATTGCGGCCCTTGGGACCCATGGTGATCTTCACGGTGTTGGCCAGCTGGTCAATACCGGACTGCAGCGCCTTGCGTGCGTCCTCACCGAAAATAATTTTCTTTGCCATGATACAAAAACCTCCGTACCCGTCTTATTCCACGATGGCCAGGATGTCGCTCTGGCGCAGGATGGTGTACTCCTTGCCCTCCAGCTTGACTTCCGTGCCGGCGTACTTGCTGGCGATCACGCGGTCGCCGACGTTCAGATACATCTCCACCTGATGGCCGTCAACCATGCCGCCGGGGCCTACGGCCACAACGCGTGCGAACTGGGGCTTTTCTTTTGCGGAACCTGCCAGCACGATGCCGCTCTTGGTGGTTTCTTCTGCTTCTTCCATTTTGATGACAACTCTGTCTGCCAAAGGCTTCACAGTCATAATTCAATACCTCCGTAAAAATGTATTCCGGGTACGTTGACGCCGGAGTGCAGTTTAGCACTCCACTAACCCGAGTGCTAAATCTATTTTAGCCATATTCATGGGAAAAATCAAGGGGTTTTCCGACATTTCATAAAGTTTTTACATTTCTTCAGAACATTATGATGATCGAGCGCCAAAAAGAACCGTTGGATGTTTCTTTCCGGCAGAGATTGTGCTATAATACATCATAACAATATATGCAGAGGAGCGTATAAAATGCGGGTGACTTCCAGACCTGGTGTGATAGATATTCATTCACACGTATTGTATGGCATGGATGACGGTGCGGTCAATCCGGAAATGTCGGTGCAGATGTTGGAGCAATATGCGGTCCAGGGGGTGACGGACGTGTTCTGTACTCCGCACAGCGATTGCAGACTAAGCTGTTACCGGCAGCATTTTGACGAGCTGCAGCAGCGCATAGCACAGCGCGGATTGCCGGTCCGGATTCATACCGGGTGCGAGATCGCCTGCAGCCCGGCCCGGATGTACCGGATCGCGCAGGCACTGACGGATGGCACGATGCCGACGTTGGCAGATTCCGGCTTTGCGCTGATTGAATTTGACCCGTACGATGCCGGACGGGACATTGTCTGTTGTGCAGAATACCTCCGTACGCATACGGATTTTCAGGTTGTGATCGCACATACGGAACGATGCAAGTGCCTTGCGGCCGACGATGCGGCCGTCACCCGACTACTGGAACTGGGCTGCTATTTTCAGATCAATGCGTATAGCCTGACCGCTGAGAAAGACGAAAATATCCGGGGGTTTGCACGGCAATTGCTGGCGCGAAAGGCCGTCACGTTTCTCGGATCGGATGCACATCGGACCGACCACCGCCCGCCTGATATACGGAGCGGTGCAGATTATGTATTTTCAGCGTGCAATGCGGCATATGCGCTGAATGTCTGCGGACGGAATGCCGCCCGTCTGCTGCTGGGGTGCGGCTGACAAAAAACGGAGTACACATCCATGTACTCCGTTCAGCTTGTCGAAAAAGGTCGCGCACAGCGGCCTTTTTTTGTGTTATAATAGAAGTAGAAGAAAAGAACGGAGTGAATCGGAGATGCTGGTAAAACATAAAGAGTTGAACGGACAGGTAGAATTTGTGGTACTGGAAGAAA
>JAFTRF010000225.1 GCA_017462405.1 Clostridia bacterium
ACATCTGGATAAAACGTCTGTAGCAGTCCCAGGCCCAACGGGGATTGTTGGACTTCTTGGCCATAACTTCTACAACGTCCTCGTTCAGACCGAGGTTCAGAATGGTGTCCATCATGCCAGGCATGGAAGCACGGGCACCGGAACGAACGGAAACCAGCAGCGGGTTGTCCAGATCGCCGAACTTCTTGCCGGTGATTTCTTCCATCTTCACGATGTACTCCATGATTTCAGCCTGGATATCATCGTTGATCTTGCGGCCGTCCTCGTAGTACTGGGTGCAGGCTTCGGTAGAAATGGTGAAGCCCTGGGGCACGTTCAGACCCAGACGGGTCATTTCGGCCAGGTTGGCACCCTTACCGCCGAGCAGCTCACGCATGTTTGCGTTACCCTCGCTAAACAGGTACACGAACTTGTGACTCATAGCAGTCATCCTCCTTGAATTTATGCGCACCCTGCCGCGGGACATCCGGGCAGCAAATGCACAGCTATATAATGAAATCTAGCTCTTGCTTATTATAGCAAACTCAGGGACAATTTTGCAACCGTTTTACGCCGATTTACGAAAAAATTTTGCGTAATTTTTCCGCAAAACAGCTTTTTTTCGGCTGGGGACAAAAAAATCTCATTTTCGCTTGCAAAAACAGGGGGGAATATGCGATAATAAAGCATATACATATGAAGACAGGATGACAGCAGGCGGAGCGGCAGAGGCGGCTCCGCCCTTGCGTGTTGCAAAAAAACGGGAGGACACGAAAATGGGATTCATGAAAAGTTTTGGGGCAGGGGCATCCGGCCCGGTGGAATACATCATCTGCGGTCTGGGCAACCCCGGCGCGAAGTACGACAAGACGCATCACAACGCCGGATTTCTGGCACTGGATCGGCTGGCAGAGAAGAGCGGGGCGACCGTGGATCGGGTCAAGTATCATGCGCTGACCGGTACGACGGTGATCGGCGGCAAGCGGGTGTTGCTGATGAAGCCGCAGACCTATATGAACAACAGCGGCGAAGCCGTGGGCGAGGCGATGCGCTTTTACAAGCTGCCGCCGGAGCGGCTGATCGTGCTGTCTGACGACATCTCGCTGAAGCCGGGTGCCATCCGCATCCGGAAAAAGGGCAGTGCCGGCGGTCACAACGGGCTGAAAAGCATCATTGCACACATCGGTTCCGATGCATTTCCGAGGGTGAAGCTGGGCATTGGCGGTAAGCCGGAGCAGTGGGATCTGGCGGACTGGGTGCTGGCACCTTTTATGGGCGACGATGCGAAGGCATTTGAGCAGGTGCTGGACAAGATGGAGGACCTGTGTGCGCTGCTGGTGCAGGGCAAGACCGATGAGGCGATGAACCGCTACAACAAGACGGTGTGAGCATCTGCACAAGACAAACAACATCAAAACACAACCAGACAGAGAGGTGAAAGCAATGAAAATCCTGCATGAGATTTTACGACAGACGCCGGAATACCGTGCAGTATCCGCAGCGTGTGAAAAGGGCGCACTGCCGGGCTGTGTGACCGGATTGGCCGGAGTACATAAAGCCAACCTGATGGCCGCGCTGGCAACGCAATTCCAGCGAAATGCATTGGTTATTGCTTCAGATGAAGCAGAAGCCCAACGGATGTGTGCCGACCTGACGCAGATGGGGCGGCGGACGATGATCTACCCGTATCGGGAACTGGTGTTCCGCAATATGGAAAGTCACTCCAGGGAATACGAACGGCAACGGCTGAGTGTGCTGGCTGCAGTACAGGCGGGAGAGGCCGACACCGTGGTGTGCTGCATTGATGCGGCACTGCAGGTCACGATCCCGCCGGAGGAACTGCGAAAGCGTACCGCCGTGGTGAAGACCGGCGCGGCGCAATCGCCGGAAACATTGGTGCAGGCGCTGGTATCCGCGGGATACGAACGCGCCGGGCAGGTGGAAGGTGAAGGACAGTTTGCCCGCCGGGGCGGCATCGTGGACTTTTTTGCGCCGGGCATGAAAGCACCGGTCCGGGTGGAATTCTGGGGCGACGAAATTGATTCGGCATCGTATTTTGATCCGGATACGCAGCGGCGGACGGATCCCGTCGAGGAACTGCGGCTGTCACCGTCGGTGGAGGCTGTGGTGGATGATGCGGCTGTGCTGGCGGCCCGGATCACGGCGCTGACGAAAAATCTGCGCAGCAAGGCGGCCGAAAAAGCAAAAAACACCCTGATGAGCGAGGCGGCACAGCTGAAAGAAACAGGTGCGCTGGGGTGTGCGGACAAATATCTGCCCATCCTGTATGAGCGGACGGCGACTCTGCTGGACTATGTGGAAGAGGATTGGATGATATTCGTTTCCGAAGAAAGCAAGGTCAAGGAGCGGGCGCGGACGACGGTATGGCAGGCAGGCGAGGATTTGAAAAGCCTGATGGCAGACGGAACGCTGTGCCGCGGGCTGGATCGTTACACTGCACAGTGGACGGATGCATTGCTGCTGTTTGAACGGCGCGATACGCTGTATCTGGAATCCTTTCCGCATGGCGGTTACGAGACACCGGTCCGCAGCCTGAACAGCTTTCAGGCACGCCAGCTGTCCGTGTGGAGCGGCGGTGTGGCGGTACTGAAAGAAGAACTGGAAACAGCACTGAATAAAACATGGGCCTGTGTGGTCATGGCTGGTACGGAAAAAGCGGCCATCCAGCTGGCAGAGGACCTGCGCGAACAGGGAATGCCGGTGCGTTACGAACAAAATCCCGGCGGTGCATTGCCGGGTATGGCCATCATCACGGCGGGCGGCCTGTCGGCCGGATTGGAGTACCCCGGTGCAAAGGTGCTGTTGATCACCCACGGGATCCCGACACAGGTGAAGACCCGGAAGCGCAAAGCCGCCAAGGGACGGGAAATCCAGAGCCTGTCGGAATTGTCCGTGGGCGATTATGTGGTGCATTCCGTCCATGGAATCGGCCAGTTTGAGGGCATCCATAAAATGGTGCTGCAGGGCGTGACGAAGGATTACATCAAAATCCGGTATGCCAAGCAGGATGTGCTGTATGTGCCGGTCACTCAGCTGGATCTGGTGTCCAAGTACATCGGCACCGGCGAGGATGCCGTGGTGAAGATGCATACGTTGGGCGGTACCGAGTGGCAGAAGGCCAAAACCCGTGTCCGGGCGGCGGTCAAGGACATTGCAAAGGAACTCATCCAGCTGTATGCCAAGCGGATGCAGGCCAAAGGCCACGCATTCCCGGAGGATACGGACTGGCAGAAGGATTTTGAAGCGCATTTTGAATATACGGAAACCGATGACCAGCTGCGGTGCATCAGTGAGATCAAAGCCGATATGCAGCGGACGGCGCCGATGGACCGTCTGCTGTGTGGCGACGTGGGCTTCGGCAAAACTGAGGTAGCACTGCGGGCGGCGTTCAAGTGCATCTCGGATTCCAAGCAGTGCGCGCTGCTGGTGCCGACGACGATTCTGGCGTGGCAGCATTACCAGACGGTCCTGCGCCGGATGGAAAACTACCCCATCCGGGTCGGATTGCTCAGTCGTTTCCGCACGCCGCGTCAACAGGATGAAACCATCCGCCAGCTGCGCGCCGGTGAACTGGATATGGTGGTAGGTACCCACCGTATGGTGCAGAAGGACATCGGATTCCGCGATCTGGGTCTGGTCATCATCGATGAGGAACAGCGGTTCGGCGTGGCACAGAAAGAAAAGCTGAAAACGCTGTGCGAAAATGTGGACGTGCTGACGCTGTCGGCAACGCCCATTCCCCGGACGCTGAACATGGCCATGAGTGGCATCCGGGATATGTCCGTCATTGAGGAGGCACCGATGGACCGCCAGCCGGTGCAGACGTATGTGCTCGAACACGACCACGGGGTCATTGAGGACGCCATCCGCCGGGAGTTGCGCCGGGGCGGACAGGTGTATTACCTGCATAACCGGGTGGAAAGCATCGAGAGTGTGGCGGCGCGGCTGCAGCGGCACATTCCCGAAGCGCGGATCGCTGTCGCACACGGCAAAATGAGCGAAGAAGAACTGTCGGAGGTGTGGAGCAAACTCATCGAGCAGGAAATCGACGTGCTGGTCTGCACCACCATCATCGAAACGGGTGTGGATGTGCCGAATGCCAACACGCTGGTGATTGAAAATGCCGACCGCATGGGTCTGTCGCAGCTGCATCAGCTGCGCGGACGGGTGGGACGCTCTTCCCGGCGGGCGTATGCGTATTTCACCTATCCGGCGGGCAAGGTGCTGTCGGAGATTTCCACCAAGCGCCTGACCGCCATCCGGGAGTTCACGGAATTCGGCAGCGGTTTCCGCATTGCCATGCGTGACCTTGAACTGCGCGGTGCCGGCAATGTGCTGGGCGCACAGCAGCACGGACATATGGAGGCTGTGGGCTATGATCTGTATCTGAAGCTGCTCAACGAGGCCATTGCTGTGGCCAAGGGTGAGAAGCCGGAGATCCCCGACGAGGAATGTCTCATCGACGTGCAGGTACAGGCGCACATTCCGGAGCGATACATTGAGGATCTGAATCAGCGGCTGGATATGTACCGCCGCATTGCAGACATCCGCTCCGAGCAGGATGGCGACGATGTGGTGGATGAAATGATCGACCGCTTCGGCGAACCGCCGGCCAGCGTGACCGGACTGGTGGACGTAGCATTGCTCCGGAACAGGGCTTCGGCACTGGGCGTCCGGGAGGTGCGGCAGACGGCGGGGAAGGTGCTGCTGTACGTCAATAAAATCGATAAAGATGCCGTCGGACGGCTCGTCAGCAAAATGCGGGGGCGCGTGCTGGTCAGTGCCGGTGCCAAGCCGTACATTACCGTATTTCTGCAGAAGGAAAAGATGGTGCTGAAGGAATTGAAAGAAATTCTGGCGATCATGGCGGGCGGCTAAACCTTGACGAAACATATTATCCATGCTACAATTATATCAAATTAAAAACGAGGGGCGTGGATGCGTATGAAAAAGCGGTTTTTTGCAGGGTTGCTGGCGGTGCTGTGCATTGCAGGCATGGCTGTGGGTGCAGCGCAGATGCCCCGCATACACCGGATGCCGAAGGAGGCGCAGCTGCAGACGCCGCAAACGATCTTCGACGATGATCTGATGACCGTGACCGTACAGGGTGAAGACGGCGCAAAGTACGCTTGTGTCGGTGAGGATGCCATGTACCTCACCGGGCTGGCGACGGATATGCTGTTCCGCCCGGAACAGGTGTGCGATTGTGCGGCGGAGATTCAGATCCAGACACCGATGGGTGCCATCGGGCTGAGTATGAAGAATGCATTTGTGCGATGTGAAAGAGGGCAGGCTGCACTGACGCGTGAACAGCTCCGGCAACTTCGCCGCATGGAGGCTATCCAAACCATTGATAAATGGAATGAAATGCGGCAATAAGTCTGCATATCCATAAAAAATTCAAAGTTTTTTATGCGAAAAAACGATTTGCCATATAGACAAATCGTTTTTTTTGTTGTATACTGTACAAGACAGTCTCTGCGGTCAGCGCAGGGGAATTTGGAAAGGATTGAACCGCAATATGAAACAGATCAAGAAAATGCTTGCAGTTCTGCTGGTACTGGTGTTGATGCTCGCCATGACCTCCTGCAGCGGCAGCGTAGGCAAATGGATCGCACGCAGCGCGAACACCGAGGTGCCGGTGGGTGCATATCTGATGTACGAAAGCGTGTACTATCAGTATGCAACGTATTATGTCTCGGACTACACCAAGTCCCCGCTCAAGCAGGACATTACCACCGGTGAGGGCGACGAAAAGGAAACCCTGACCGGCGCAGAGTGGATCAAGAAGCAGACCATGGACATCATCACCAACGCCATCACCGTGTACGAGGAATGCAACCGTCTGGGCATCACGCTGACGGACGCCGAGAAGGATATCGTGCTGGATGATGCTGCAACCATGTGGGAGCAGAACTCTGCAGCTTACAAGCAGGTCGGCGTAGGTCAGAAGTCGCTGGAGTACATGTACGAGTACAATGAACTGTACACTAAGCTGTTTGACTCCATTTACGGCGAAAAGGGTACGACCCCGGTCAAGAATGATGAACTGAAAAAGTATGTGACGGAAAATTACGACAGTGTACATTATTTCTCCGTTTCGCTGAAGGACTCCAACAGCAAGGCACTGTCCAAGGAAGAGCAGAACAAGATCGAGGACGAACTGGAGGCGCTGGGCGAGAAGCTGAACAGCGGTGAGAAGTTCGAGAAGATCGTTGCTGAGTACAACAAAGCACATGAAAAGGCAACGGTAACTGCAAGCCATAAGATTGGTGTGATGGAAGACCAGTTTGCGTCCGATCTGTACAAGAAGCTGGATAAGTGCGAGCCTGGTACTGCTGTCGTCGTGGAATACAGCGATTATATGTATCTGCTGTACCGTGAGAAGATCGAAGATGCCGTGGACGAGTATCTGGAGGACAATGCAGATACCATCCGTCACGAGATGAAGGATGAGGAATACACCAAGTATCTGGAAGAAGCCGAAAAGAAGCTGTCCATCGAGATCAACGATGCGGCTGTAGAAAAGTACAGCCCCAAGTGGATCGAGAACCGCGCAGGCTGATGTAATTGATAAAGGTGCCGACAGAAACCATCGTTGTTCCTGCGGCACCTTTTGTAATTTGGAAACATGGATGTAGAAACCGAAAGGAATGACAACGATGAAAAACAATGCAATGTCTCCTCTGCGTCATGCAATGTGGATTTTTCCGCTGTGTGCGGCGGCGCTGGCCGTGTTTTATTTCACGGACCTGTCCATTGCCAGAATGGTATACGACCCGGATACGTTCTTTGGGTGGTTTTTCGATGTGCTGGCGCCCAGCATTGCGCCGGTGATCGGAATGGTGCTGATCTGCTGTCTGCGGGTCAGCGACACGGAGCGCACCACGCACCCGGCACTGGCTGTGGTGGAGTGGGTGCTTGCGGCGGCCTGTGCGTATCTGTCGGCGGATCAGTTTGACAAGTATGCCGAAACGAATATGCCGCTGTGGGTAATGCTTGTATTTGCACTGGGGCAGTTTGCCGCGGCAATGATCATCGCCCTGCTGGCCAAGCCCGATCGTCAGGCGCTGCAGAAGCTGACGCTGCAGGCGGTATGCATGATTCTGGTGGTATTCGTCTCCATTGTGGTCATCAAGGGCATCTGGGGCCGTCAGCGGTACTTCACGATGACTGATCCGTTGACCCAGTTTACCCCATGGCTGTTCCCGCAGTTCCGTTCCGGATCGATGTATGCATCGTTCCCGTCCGGTCATACGGGCAACGGCAGCGCCATCCTGCTGCTGACGCTGTTCCCGGCAGCATTCCCCCGGATGAAGAAGCTGCAGAAGCTGCTGTATGTGTTCGTGGGGCTGTGGATCCCGCTCATGGCATTCAGCCGGATGGTGGAGGGTGCGCACTTTGCATCCGACGTTACGGCAGGCTTCATGATCGCCTTTGCGATGTTCTGTGTGGTCAATACGGAATGGTTCAAGAAAGGCACGGAAAAACTGGCGGCAAAGCTGTAAACATAACCTTCAAAAGCGATGAAAAAAGCCTTCTGCGTGAGCAGAAGGCTTTCTTTATGTAGTTTCCGGGCTTACCACAGGCGGAGCTTCTTGGCGACCGTCTGACCGTCGACCTTCAGATAGCTGTGCGATGCGCCGTCGTAGCCGACCTCCACGGCGTGGCCGTCAATGCGGGCGTTCAGCGCGTGTGCGCTCTCTACCAGCATTTCCACATCGTCGTAGACATAATAATCAATCACCAGTTCGTTGACGCGCTTGACCCGGCGGTACACGATGTGATGGCCCAGTGCCTCGGCATCCAGCAGTACCCGGCACTTCACGTCCTCGTCGATACGGCGCAGCACGGGCGAATTGGTGTCGGGCAGAGGATAGGATTCGGTATTTCCGGTTGTGGCCTCGCACGCATCGTGTGCGGGGGTAACTTCGGCGGGCGGCAAAGTGCGGAGCCGACGGCCGTAAACGATACCGATGATGAGGTAATACAGCACCCATGCATGAATCAGCACGTCCATGATACCGGCGACGTCGGCGGCTTTCACATACAGCCACGCCATGAACGCCGTATCGATGATAAAGAAGACCAGCGCAGCGACCATCCAGCCGAAGTGTTCTTCGCTTTTCCACCAGCACAGCAGATACACCAACAGCAGGACCATGGCCAGCACAAAGCCGAGCACGGTAACGTCGAATACAATGGATCTGGCGGCGATCCAATAAGGAATGGTGGCGGAGAACAGCAGCATGTTGGTTGAACCAAATGCAAGCAGGAACAGGTTGATGGTGGACAGCACGGTCATCAGCAGAAGGTTGCTGCGGGCGGAAGCGAATTTTTCTTCGGCCTCCGACCGCTGATTGGCGGCGCGCTGCGCCTCAAGAGGGGAGAGATTGTTCATGTTTTTGTCCTTTCTTTTGCTTTGTCAATATTAAAAAATCATCCGCCAAGCAGGACCGGCGGATGATTTTCCGGATGGGATTGAAGTAAAAACGTTTGTGATACGTTACCGGGTTTCCAGCAGCGCACGGTAGAAGCTGTGCACTTCCTCCAGCGTGTCGAAATTGGCGACATACATCTGGTTGGCCATGCAGTTGGCCAGTGCATCCGGGATGCGGCCCCACATCATCATGCACCAGCCGTACTTGTTCATGATGTCGTCGTGGTTCATGACGAAGGGTTTGCCGTCGCGGCGACCGCAGAATGCGCAGTAATGCGAGGGGCGGTCGGAGGGCAGGGTCTTGCAGTCAAAAGCGATCATATCTGCCCAGATCTTGTACACGTCCGTTTCGTAGGCGAAGTTGTACATATCGGGGGTGTAGCCGCCGGCGGGACGCATATTGACCTCCAGACCGACCACATCACCCACCTTGCCCAGACCGGGCATATCCCGCTCCAGCACGAAGTATTCCAGATGGATCATGCGGCTGCGGACACCGAATGCCTCAACGGTGCGTCGGCCGGCATCCTTGATCTTGGGATTCAGCTCCTTGACGATGTAGTACAGCGAGTTGCCGCCGTCGTTGACCACATCCATCAGCGACAGCAGCGTCACATTGCCGGATTCAAACAGCGGCTGACCCTGTGCACCGATGATGGCATCGTACGTCTCTACGTGGCCGTAGACGCATTCCTCCATGATGTAGCTGACATCGTCCTTGGTGGCGATGAAGTGACGCAGTTCGTCGTCGTTGTGCAGACGGAAGGTACCGCTGGCACCGACGCCGTTGTCGGGCTTGACCACCACCGGATAACCGACCCGGTTGGCAAACGCAAGGGCATCCTCGCAGTTTTCGATGACGTAATAGCGTGCGGTGGGGATCCCGGCCTTGGCGTAGTATTCCTTCATGGCCGATTTCAGTTTGATGCGCTTCACGTCATTGTTCATGAAACCGGAGGTGATGTTGAAGTCGGTGCGGAGGCGGGCATCCCGCTGCAGCCAATATTCATTGTTGGATTCCAGCCAATCGATCTTGCCGTATTTGAAAGAGAAGAAAGCCACAGCGCGGAACACCTCGTCGTAATTTTCGAGGCTGTCCACCTTGTAGTATTCGTGCAGATTCCAGCGCAGCTCCGGCTTCAGGTCATCGTAGGGGCAATCGCCGATGCCCAGCACGCGCATACCGTTGTTTTTCAGCTGTTCACAGAATTTCCAGTAGGAATCCGGGAAGTTGGGCGAGATGAAAATAAAGTTTTTCATGATGTATGTATTCCTTTCTCTGTCATTCAAAATCACTCAGATGCGGTTTTCCAGAAACATGGGAACGTACAGGTCCACCATTTTGTACCACCACGGCCAGTCGTGTGCGACATCCAGTCCCCAATACTCAAACCGGACGGGGATGTTTTTTGCTTTGGTCACAGCGTCCAGCCGGCGGGTGCTTTCCAGCAGCGGGCCCTCCCAATCACCCTGTCCGACGACGATCAGCATCTGCCGGTCGCGGTACAGGTCGTGGTAGAAATGGTCATCGGGCAGGTTGGCCAGATACGAAACGGGGGAATTCTGATACAGGAGGTCATCCATGTAGTCCCCGAAGAAATCCTGGGAATCATACAGACCCGAAATGGCGAACATACCGTCAAACAGGTCGGGCCGCCGGAAGAACAGGTTGGCGGCGTGCATCGCGCCCATCGAGCAGCCGAAGGTAATGATCCGGGCATCTTCCATGCCGGTGCGCTCGCGGTGCAGTGCGCGGATCATGGGGACGGCTTCGTCCACCACATAGTGATACCAGCGCTCGTGGTTTTCGATGCGGGTGCGGGGATTGCCGCCAAGGTCGGCGTACGCCTCGTCATCGATGCAGTCAATGGAGTATACGGTGCACAGCCCGGCATCGATCCATTTGGCCCAGTAATCGGTCATTTTGAAATTTTCAAAGTCGAAAAAACGGCCGCTCTGGCAGGGAATGAACAGAAACGGTTTGCCGCCCGAACCGTAGACTTTGAATTCCATGTCCCGGTTCAGGTGATCGCTGCGGTGCTTGAAATAACGGATCTCCATGATGGTGCTTCACTCTTTCTTTTTTGGTTGTGATTTTGATTGTTGGGTGTTTTTTGTTTCGTGTTTGTTTTTTTGATGTTTTTGATTTTTTTGTTTTATTGATTTTATGCGCTTTGCGCTTTTTTATGATTCTGCAGACTCAGAGTCCCAGACAACTCAGAAATACCGGCACCTGCTTTTCCCACGAGGCCTCGCTGTGCTCGCCGCCGGGGACAATGCGGAAGGTCAGATCGACCTGCTTGTTCAGCAGCAGCATGGCGGTGCTTGTCAGCGCCTCCAGATTGCCCGGATGGTTGGCCATTTCCTTGCTGCCGTAATCCATGTAGATGCAGGTATCGCTGCGGATGCGGGCACGGTCGAGAATGCCGAGGATTTTGTCCGGCGCGACCCACAGACTGGGCGACAGACAGGCTGCCCGCTGGAAGATGTGATTGTAGGCCGCCGCGCCGTACAGTGCCATCAGACCGCCCATTGAGGAGCCGGCCAGAATGGTGTGCCGGCGGTTGGGCAGGGTGCGGTAGTTTTCGTCAATGTACGGCTTGAGGGTATAAGCCAGCCAATCCATATAGGTCCGGCCGCGACCGCGGATGGTGCCCAGTTCATTTTCGAAAGACACCGGGGAGTATTCCTGCAGCCGTCCGGTGCCATCGTGATTACATTCCACACCGACGATGATGAGCTGCTTGCGGGATTGCTCCATGTATTTTGCCATACCCCATGATTTGCCGTAGGTGGCGTCGCTGTCAAAAAAGACGTTGTGCCCGTCGAACATATACATCACGGGGTAACGCTTGTTGGCTTTGGTTTCATAGGAATCCGGCAGATAAATGTATGCCCGCCGGGGGGTGTCCCCGGTCAGGCGGGGAATGGTAACGTCCCATTTGTGGACCATAACGGAATTCCTCCAAGAGATGCGTGTGTCTATCAGTATAGCCGCTTTTGTATTGGTTGTCAAGAATGTATCAACGATGTAAAAAAGCCCCGCACTCCGGCTTTCGTGTAAAAAGCAGAGCACAGGGCGCGATATCGGAGCGGGATTATTTGCGGACAAACAGAATGCCCAGCGTATTTGGGCCGCAGTGGGTGCATACGGTGCAGTTGGCGTGCGTAAACAGGATCTCGTCAAAATGCTGATACTGCTCTACGGCTTCCCATACGGCAGGCACAAGATCAGACTGATCCATGCCGGAGTGGGTGATGAACAGACGGTGCGTGTCGATGTCGGTACGACCGGCCAGACGATCCTTGACGTAGTTCTTCAGGCAGGCAGACAGGTTGCCGCGGTATTTTTTGCCGACGGACATTTTGCCGTCCACGACTTCGATGCAGGGCTTCAGCCGCAGGACGTTGGCGCCCAGTGCGGTGACACCGGAGCAGCGGCCGCCCTTCCACAGAAATTCCAGATTATTGATGACGAAGCTGGCCTCGACCTTGTCGCGCATGACTTCCAGACGGGCAGCAATCTCCTTGGCGGGGACGCCTTCTTCGGCCCACTCGGCCGCCTGCACGATCATCAGACCGATGCCGGTGGACAGATTTTTGGGATCGATGACGTACACGTCCTCCAAATCCTCTGCGGCCATACGTGCGTTGGTGTTCGATACGGAGAAGCCCGAACCAATGGTGAAGCAGATAATCGCATAGCCCTGCGAGGTCCACTTCTCAAATTCTTCACGGTAAGTAAATGCAGCGGGTGCGGCGGTTTTGGGCAGTTTTTTGGTGGTATTGTAGTAATTGTACAAATCCTCCGGCGTCACGGAGATGCCGTCCAGAAAGGAATCGGTTCCCAGTGTGACCGGCAGGGGAATGACGGATACATCGTATTTTTCGTACAGCTCTTTGGAAAGATCGCTGGTACTATCGGATATGATTTTTACTTTTTTCTCCATTTCCATGTACATCCTCTCTTGTTTTCGTGCCGCTTCTTTTATTATAGCGCAAAACAGTCCAAAAAGCAAGTGCATTTTTTTGGACTGCAAAGGATACAGCCCAAAAGTATAATATTCCCAATTTAATGATTTTTTATGTTCATATTTCACAAGAAAATTTCAGAAATTTCAGAAAAACCTATTGACAATTGCGGATGAATGTGATATCATATAGACAACAAAGAGAGATACATAAACCAAAGAAAAGATCACGAACTCCAAAAGAGCAAGAGATCAGAAAGAAAAGAGAAGAACCAAACCGGTTTCGATCAATTCAAAAAAGTATTTGGTGGAAAATCTCAGAAGGAGGCGAGTCCCATGGCGCAGATTGAAGAATCTTCGCAGTCGTGGGATGTCGGAAAGAAATAAAGCGGATATCAGGTGATGAAGCCAAATGGCTTCGCAGATATCAAATCAATCAAAGATTATTTTGATTATTTCCGACATTCCTGCGACATAAGTACAAAAAGTACAGCGAAACCGAAAAAACGCAGAGTCCCAGCGAATGTCTTACAATATAATAACAACAAAATAAGCACTACCAATCTCAGAGCAGAATAAAAGTATCCGAGATAACAGAAAACGCAACACAACATCAAAGCAAAAGCAAAGATGAAGTGATGTGAAAATGAAACTCCGATCTATAAAAGCTCCATCTCAAAATCAGATGTCATCAAAACAGATGCAACGGCAATCACCACGGCCTGTATCTGAGACAGAACAATCGCAATTATTTGTTCTGAAATTACGACACCAACGGAAATTGACATCAGAACGATTTTGAAAAACGAGAAATGATCTCAAAAGAAACCTCACATAGATAAGCCAATCCGAAAGGAATGAGTCCAAAGGTTTCATAAGTCAGAACTCGGAAAAATGATTCAGAAAGGTATGAGTCCCGTGAACTGAGCAATTCAAGTGCAGAAGTACACGCAAAATCAAACCGAAAGGCTGAGTCCAATGAACTGAATAAATTCAGTGAAATCAAACATCAGGATCCAATGAGGTCCACCTTATAGT
>JAFTRF010000226.1 GCA_017462405.1 Clostridia bacterium
CCATCAGCATCAGATCGGCACCACTGAGCAGCATTTTCGCCATCTGCAGCTTGGCCTTCTGACCGCCGCTGAGGATACCCAACCGGCTGTGCAGCTGTTCTTCCGTAAAGCCCAGACCCAGCAGCGCCGAGCGGGTACGGCTGCGATAGGTCAGACCGCCGTCCGCTTCAAACTGCTCCCGCAGTGCGGTCTGCTGTTCGATCAGCGTCTCCAGCGCCGCGCCGTGAATCTGCTGCAGACGAATCTGCATTTTCTCCAGTTCGCGCTCCATTTCCATCAGCCGGCGGAACACCGTCAGCACTTCATCATATACCGTAATTTCCAGATTTTTGCATACATGCTGTTCCATATAGCCCACCTGCGTATGCTTGCCGATGGACACTGTGCCGCCGTCCGGCAGCATTTCCCCGATGATCATACGGAACAGCGAGGTCTTGCCGCTGCCGTTGACCCCCACCAGACCGATGCGGTCATTCTCCGCAACCTCCAGCGATACATTTTCAAAAAGCAAATCTTCGCCAAAACTCTTTTCCAGATTGGAAAGCAAAAGACACGCCATGGTCAATACTCCTTTATAGGCATAGTACACTTTATTATAGCGGATTTTGCAGTATACTGCAAGTTTTTTGGCACAAAAAAATCCGACCTCCATGCGGTCGGATTTTGTGCGTTATTTTGCGTCAGTCCCGAAAATACGTTCCGTGAACCGGGTCAATGCGGCAGCGCATCGGTCCTCATCGACTGTCCAGCTCAGGCCGTGGGTCGCACCCTCCACCAGTATCAGTTCTGCACGGCCGCCAAGCGCATCCTTCATGCGCACAGCATTGTCCGGCGGCACGAAACGATCAGCAGTACCGTGATACAGCAGCACCGGCAGATTGCTCTGCGCCAGCGCCTGCAGGGTGGTATGCTTGCGGATGCTGTACCCCGCCCGGTGCAGACAGATCCGGTCGCAAAGCAGCAACATCGGAAATGCCGGTAAATGAAACCGTATTTTCAATACGTGACGGAATTCCTCATAGGCCTGCACAAAGCCGCAATCCGCCACGATGCCGCGCACATTCGCTGGCAATTCCGGCACACCTGCCGCCATCAGTACAGTCGTCGCGCCCATCGACAGTCCGCTGAGCAGGATCGGGACATCTTCACCGAAACGGCGCATCATTTCCTTGCACCAGTCCACCGCATCCAGCCGCTCCTTGGCACCGAAGCAAATGTATTTGCCTTCACTTTTGCCATGGGCGCGCTGATCCACGACCAGCAGATGAAAACCCAGTTTATCGTAGTGCCTGACCGATGTATGGAAATCGTGTGCCACACAGCTCTGGTAGCCATGGAACAGCAGCGCCACCTTGCCGTTCCAATGTTCGTTGCGGTACAACCGTCCGTATAGCATCAGACCGTCGCGGGACTGCATCCACACTTCCTCATGAGGTGTATTGCGAAGCCAATCCATACCTGCCCGTGCCTGCGGAATCCGGTCCTCTATCGGTGTCCCGCGCAGGCGTTCCAGATACCATTCTTCCGTTTTCGGTTCCTCCTGCCACCGGCAGCACATATTCCGGAACATTTTCCGTGTCATTCCATAGCTGATTCCGGCCCACAGCAGCAGCAAGCCCGCTGCAATCCACATCCACAGCATTCGCAATCCTCCCTTGCTTCGATTTCATGGTCTTCTGTCTGAAGCATATCACATTTTCTGCGGATTGACAAGCCTCTTTTGTTTTCGTACCATCTTTTTCTGCGAAATGTATTTTTCGATCTCGCATACCATCAGGGGCACCAGCGAAAGCCACGCCACGATCCGGCTTTGTGCGCCGGTCAGCCGGACGGTTCCGAATGCGGCATTCAGAAACGGTACATACAGCACGCTGATCTGCAATGCGGCACAAATCAAAAACGCACCTACCATTTTTCGATTGGACAACAGCCCGATGCGGAACACTGAGTGTTCGCTGCGCATATTGAACGCATGAACCAGCTGGGAGAAACTCATGACCGCAAAGGCCATGGTGCGTCCTGCCAGCGG
>JAFTRF010000018.1 GCA_017462405.1 Clostridia bacterium
CCGCAGCAGGATGCGTTTGAAGCGCTGGACGGCTATACCGTTGCAGACGTGCTGTACGATTCCTTTGAGGCGCGCCGTGGCCGGCGCCCCACACGGGCCGACCGGCAGGCCATCGCTGCCGCATTCACCCGGCTGTTGCCCGCCGAAGCCGGATTCATGCTGAAAAGCCCCCTGCGGAAACTCAGTGGCGGTCAGCAACGGCTGGTGTCCATTCTGTCGGAGGTCGGACTGGCAGAAGATGCGGAATTTTTCCTGCTGGACGAACCCCTGAACAATCTGGACATGAAAACCGTGCGGCTGATCAGCAATCTGCTCAACCGGATCCATCAGGAAAACCCGGCAGCCGTGATGCTCTTGGTATCGCATTGCCGTATTTTCCCCTTTGTCAACCGGGTGTTTACCATCGAAAACGGACGCATGACCGAAAGCAATGCTCCACCGGTTTGTCATACCTGCTTCGGGCATCCGGATGCAGATGGATTTTATCCAGTATGAGGCACTGTGCGGCAAAGCGTGGTTGTGCGGAACGCGTCCGCTGAACAAAAGCAAAAAGAGAAGGCCGGAGCCTTCTCTTTTTTGTTGCGCTTCATTCTGTTTTAATCAATTGCGGCGGCATCCTGCGGAGAAATGATGCCCAACAGCCGTCCGGTGGGCTTGCCACCGGTCGTGACGAAAATCATGCCGATGCGCTCCTGCTTTTTTGCGGCCTCCGCAAAGAGCGTCTCAATTGCGGAAACCGATGCCGACGGTGCAACAAAGCGAAACACCTCTGCGCGATGCTGTGCCATCGGCAGATACACGGCCAGGTCCGAAAATCGCGTTCGTTCGTCGATGCGGACCGGCTCCTGCGTCAGCAAGCAGGACAGCAGCGTATTTTCGCTGAATACCCCGGCCACCGCGCCGTTTTTCAGGATCGGCACATGGGTATAGCACCGCTCGTACATCTTCTGCATCGCCGGGCGCACGAGATCCTTCATGGTACAGCAATACACACGCTCCCGCGGTACCCAGATGTGCCGCGCCTGCCGGGGATGGCGCACCCGGTCCAATACCCGGTCCATCAATGCCAGCATTTCGTCGCTGGGCTCCACGGCGTACCGTTCCCCCACCTTTGGGTTGTGGCTCAGAAGGTTCCGCACGTCCTTGCAGTATTCCAGTTCACCGCGGAGTTCCCGGAATTCCGGGCGGCGCATCAGAAACACCACGGGCGACTCCCCGCTGCGCAGATCGTATGCGGCAGAAACGGCAGCCTCCAGCTGGCGGTATTGATCCAGAAATCGTTCGGTCTTGCTGTTCATATGTTGTTGCTCCTTCCGGTGCCGGTATTCCGGCCTGCAGGATGATTATAGCACATCCGGGCAGAAATGTCACGATATCGGGAACGGAATTTGCCGATGGACGGAAAATTACGGTGTATCGGGCCGCGCTGGGTTCATGGATGCCGGGCGACAGGCTGCCGCCCACAATAAGAAAGAGCGCATTGCATTTCTGCAACACGCTCTTCGGGGATCACCGATATTGGTTATTTTTTGGATTCAGTGCCGTCGCTCGAGCCGCCGCAGCCACCGCAGTTGCCGCCACAGCTTCCCGGACACTTTCCACCGTCCGGACAGCCGATACACCGGATGCCTTTTTTCTTTGCCTTGCGGATATACAGCAGGACCGACCCGATAATCAGCACAATGATGGCAAGAATAAGATAATCAATCGGATTCATCTGTATTTACTCATTTCCTTTTCAGTGTCGTGCGTCTCCGGCAGCTTGTCACCGCGGATGCACAGATACACCAGCACAGCCACAACCACCAGCGTGAAGATCAGACCGCCGAAGAAGCCTGCGCCCAGTGCGCCGGTCGTGATCAGAGTACCGACCTGATATACCACAAAGCCTGCGACATAGCCGGTCACCAGCTGGAGCACGATGCCGCCCCAGAACCACTTTCTGTCCTTGATCTCGGCATTCATGGCACCAATGGCTGCGAAGCAGGGCGGGGTGAACAGGTTGAACATCAGATAAGCCAGCGCAGCAACCTTGGTCAGACCGACCATCGTAGCGGCCACTTCATTGCCGGAGCCAATGGCCTCCAGATCGTCATTGATCAGGAAGCCGTAGCATACGGCCAGCGTACCGACGACGTTTTCCTTGGCGATGAAGCCGGTCACGGCACCGGCGGCCAGCTGCCATGCAGTGATGCCCACCACAGGCACCAGCAGAACGGCTACGGGGTTGGCGATGGTGGCCAGCACGGAAGTATGCTCCATGCCCTCGGCTACCAGCTGGAAGTTCCAGTCAAAGGACTGCATGATATACACGATGGCATTGCACAGCAGAATGATGGTACCGGCCTTGGCAATGTAAGCCCAGCCACGGCTGCACATGGAGATAGCGGCGCGCTTCACAGAAGGCCACTTGTATTCCGGCAGCTCCATGATGAAGTAGGAGCGGCGGTTCTTGTTGCCGGCAATCTTGTTGACCAGCAGGGCGCCCAGCAGGATCAGCACGATGCCTACGAAGTACATCAGGGTGCCGACCCACTCCGCCTCGTCGAAGAAGGCACCTGCAAACAGGGCAATAACAGGCAGCTTGGCGCCGCAGGGCATGAAGGGGGTCAGCATAGCGGTGGCATTGCGCTCACGCTCGTTGCGGATGGTGCGGGCAGCCATAACGCCGGGGATGGCACAGCCGGTGCCGATAACGAA
>JAFTRF010000019.1 GCA_017462405.1 Clostridia bacterium
GTTGTCAACGCGACGACAGCATGGCTCTACGGCGCGTCCGCGGTCAACTGCTCGCTGCTGGGCATTGGTGAACGCACCGGCAACATCCCGCTGGAAGCCATGATCATGGAATACGCCTCCCTGCGTGGCTCGCTCGACGGCATGGACCCCACCGTCATCACCGAGATCGCACAGTATTTCCGCAAGAACATGGGCTACAATATCCCGCCCATGACCCCGTTTGTGGGACGCAACTTCAACAAGACCCGCGCCGGCATCCACGCCGATGGTCTGCTGAAGGACGAGGAGATCTACAATATTTTCGATACCAAGAAGCTGCTGAACCGTCCGGCCTCCGTGATGATCAGCAAGACCTCCGGTCTGGCCGGCATCGCCTACTGGATCAACGAAAACTATCAGCTTACCGGCACCGATGCCATCGACAAGCGTGACCCGCTGGTCATCGCCATGAAAGAATGGATCGACAAGGAATATGAGGGCGGCCGTGTGGCGTCCCTGTCCACGCACGAGCTGGAAGCTAAGATCGCTGAACTGTCCAATGGCCGCTTTACCGCACCCGCAGCACAGTGAGTGTACGATTCCCCCGCCGTTTTCTCAATTATTCATTATTCATCATTCATTTTCCTATAAGACAGGAGCAATAACATGGAACATCGCAGTATTTCCATCGCAGACCAGATTTTTGAGCGTCTGGAGCGCGAGATCCTCACCGGCGAATACAGCCGCGGAGATATTCTGACCGAAATGAAGCTGTCCGAGAAGCTCGGCGTCAGCCGCACCCCCATCCGGGAAGCCCTGCGCCGTCTCGCACAGGAAAATATCATTGAAATGACCCCCAAGGGCGCCATCGTCATCGGCATTTCCAAGGAAGACCTGAAGGCCATCTATGAGATGCGCTACCGGGTCGAGGGTATGGCCGCAAACCTGGCCGCCCAGCACATCACCCCCGAATCCGCACGGGAACTGCAGAACATCGTGGAACTGCAGGAGTTTTACACCCAGAAGGGCGATGCGGAAAACATCAAGAACATGGACAGCGCATTCCATGAGAAGATGTACGACCTGAGCAAGACGCCGTCGCTGTCCTCCATCCTGAAGGAGATGCACAAGAAGATCCTGAAGTATCGCCGCGCCTCCGTCAGCAACTCCAGCCGCGCCGAGCACTCTCTGCAGGAACACCGCGCCATCTGTGAAGCCATCGCCAGCGGCAACACCGAGCTGGCTGAGATGCTGGTGACCATACACATCGAAAACGCCCGCAAGCATCTGATGCATATGAATGCCTGAGGCCGTATGTCACCGCAACCATTCCGCGCACCCGTACTTTCTGTACCGGTCCACGCTGTTATACGTTTACACCATCGCTTTATATAATGAAAGGAAATCATCATGGGACTGACTATTGCACAGAAAATCATTCAGCAGCACCTGATCTCCGGCGAGATGACCCCCGGTTCGGAGATTGCGCTCCGCATCGACCAGACGCTGACGCAGGATGCCACCGGCACCATGGCTTATCTGGAATTTGAGGCCATCGGCATTCCCCGTGTGCGCACCGAGCTGTCCGTTGCATACATTGACCACAATACCCTGCAGTCCGGCTTTGAGAATGCCGACGACCATCGTTACATCCAGTCCGTAGCCGAAAAGTACGGCATCCGCTTCTCCCGTCCCGGCAACGGCATCTGCCATCAGGTGCATCTGGAGCGCTTCGGTAAGCCCGGCAAGACGCTGATCGGCTCCGACAGCCACACCCCCACCGGCGGCGGCATCGGTATGCTGGCCATGGGCGCCGGCGGTATGGACGTGGCCGTGGCCATGGGCGGCGGCGCGTACTACATCACCATGCCCAAAATGTACAAGGTCA
>JAFTRF010000227.1 GCA_017462405.1 Clostridia bacterium
ATGATCCCGTCCTCCAGTCTGGGACGCACGACCTGCGGCCTGTACGAACCCATCCACGGTTCGGCACCGGACATTGCAGGCAAGGACCTCGCAAATCCCATCGGAACCGTGCTGTCCGCAGCCATGATGCTGCGTTACAGCTTTGATATGACCGCAGAGGCAGACTGCATCGAGAATGCCGTGTCTGCGGTGCTGGATGCGGGCTACCGCACCGGCGATATCATGCCGTCGGATGAAGCAGAGGCGGCAAAGTGCATCCGCATCGGATGCGCAGAAATGGGCAAGCAGATCGTAAGCAAACTGAAGAAAGGGTGATACAATGAAATTGTCGGGCGCAGATATTATTGTCCGTACGTTGATTGAGCAGGGCTGTGATGTGGTATTCGGTTACCCCGGCGGTCAGGTCATCAATATCTACGACTCTCTTTACAAGTATCAGGACGAACTGAAGCATGTGCTGACGGCGCATGAACAGGGCGCCTCCCACGCGGCAGACGGTTATGCCCGTGCGACCGGTAAAGTCGGCGTGTGCATTGCGACTTCCGGTCCCGGTGCTACGAATCTGGTAACTGGTATTGCAACGGCGTATCTGGATTCGGTGCCGCTGGTGGCCATCACGGGCAACGTACCGACCACGTCCATCGGTTACGACAGCTTTCAGGAAATCGACATCACCGGTGTTACCCTGCCCATCACCAAGCACAATTACTTTATAGCTTCGGTGGAAGAACTGGCCGACACCATCCGCGAGGCGTTTCAGCTGGCGGCTTCCGGCCGTCCCGGCCCGGTGCTGATCGACGTACCGAAGGATGTGCAGGTCGCACAGTATGAATATGAGCCGCAGGAGGCCGCACAGCCGGAAGAACGCTATGCAGCCAAGGAGATCCGCATTCAGGAGGCGGCGGCCTGCATCAATAAGGCCAAGCGCCCTTTCATTTATTTTGGCGGCGGCCTGATCGCATCGGAAGCACAGGAAGAAATGCTGGCACTGGCCGAGAAGATCGATGCTCCACTGGGCTGCTCGATGATGGGCATTTCCGGCGTGCCGACCAACCATCCCCGCTTTTTGGGTATGCAGGGTATGCATGGCCATTATGCCTGCTCGACCTCCATGCACCATGCTGACTGCATCATTGCACTGGGGGCCCGGTTCAATGACCGCGTGACCGGCAACCGCGCCAAGTTTGCGGTGAAAACCAAGATTGTACACATTGATATTGACGGTGCAGAATTGTCCAAAACCGTAAAGGATACCCATGGTCTGCGAGGGGATATCAAGCTGACCCTGCAGAAGCTGCTGCCTTTGCTGAATCCGGTGGAACGTCCCGTATGGATGGAGCAGGTGGCTAGTTACCGGGCAGAAGAAGCGCTCCGCACCGACGTGCGTGAGGGGATGACTCCCCGAAACATCATTCTGACGCTGAACAAGCATCTGAACGAGAACACCCCCATTGCAACCGATGTGGGTCAGCATCAGATGTGGGCGGCACAGACAGCCGAATTCTGCCGTCCCCGCCGGTTTATTTCCAGCGGCGGTCTGGGTACGATGGGCTTCGGTCTGGGCGCCGCGATGGGAGCACAGATGGGTACGGGCGAACATACCGTACTGGTGACCGGTGATGGCAGCTTCGGAATGTGTCTGCAGGAAATGGCAACCGCCGTGACCTACAAGGTGCCGATGGTCATCGTGCTGATGAACAACGGTGTGCTGGGTATGGTGCGCCAGTGGCAGACGCTGTTCTTCAACAAGCACTATTCCAATACGGTGCTGGACCGCAAAACGGACTTTGTGAAGCTGTCCGAAGCATTCGGCGCACCGGCCGAAACGGTAACTACGCCTGAGGAGCTGGATGCCGCACTGACCCGTGCATTTGCATATGAGGGTCCGTATCTGCTCAACTGCATCATTGACAAAGATGAATTTGTATTGCCCATGCTGCCGCCCGGCGGTTCCATGGACGACATTATCACGAAAGTGGGGGACTGAGATGAAGAACTATACCGTGGCCGTATTGGTCAACAATAAGCTGGGTGTTCTGAATCGGGTCACCAGTATGTTCCGCCGCCGCCAGTTCAATATTACTGCCTTGACGGTGAGCGAAACGGAATCGGCACTGTATTCCCGCATTACCGTGATGTTTGAGGGCGAGGACACCACCAAACAGCAGCTCATCAACCAGCTGTACAAACTGCCGGACGTCTGCTCCATCATTGATCTGAATGCGCAGGACTCCGTCAGCCGCGAACTGATGCTCATCAAGATGAAAAATGAGCAGGAGACCCGCCGCGAGATCATGGATGCCGCCGAGGTATTCCATGCCAAGGTCGTGGACTATCACAAGGAGTCGTTCGTGCTTCAGATGACCGCCGACCGTCGCCGCATTGACGATTTCGTGGATCTGATGCGCGACTACACGATTCTGGAGATCTGCCGCACCGGTGTGGTATCGCTGGAGCGGGGCAGTTCCACCATCCGCAAAATCACCAATCTGTAATTCGTTTCCGCAGTTTCACACGGAAAACACGATATATCCATAACACCAACATTATAGCAGAAGAAGGGGTTCATTATGGCAAGAATTTTTTATCAGCAGGATTGCGATCTTCAGAAGCTCAGCGGCAAGACCGTTGCCATCATCGGTTACGGCTCTCAGGGCCACGCACACGCACTGAACCTGAAGGACAGCGGCGTGGACGTTGTGGTTGGTCTGTATGAAGGCAGCAAGAGCTGGGCCAAGGCGGAAGCGCAGGGTCTGACCGTCATGACCGCTGCCGAAGCCGCCAAGGTCGCCGATCTGGTGATGATTCTGATCAACGACGAAAAGCGGGCC
>JAFTRF010000228.1 GCA_017462405.1 Clostridia bacterium
CTGATCGGCTTCCTGATGTTCGGTAACCTGATCCGCGAGTGCGGCGTGCTGGATTCCCTGTCCGAAACCGCTCAGAAGGTGCTGGCCAACCTGATTACCATCTTCCTGGGCATCACCATCGCCTCTCAGATGAAGGCAGCCGACTTCCTCGCATGGGATACGCTGATCATCATCGGTCTGGGTCTGGTGGCCTTCATCTTCGACACCATCGGCGGTATCATGATTGCCAAGCTGATGAACCTGTTCTCCAAGAAGAAGATCAACCCCATGATCGGCGCAGCCGGCATTTCCGCATTCCCCATGTCTGCCCGTGTGGTTCATAAGATGGGCCTGCAGGAAGACAATCAGAACTTCCTGCTGATGCACTCCATCGGCGTAAACGTATCCGGTCAGATCGCATCCGTCATCGCCGGCGGTCTGATTCTGACGCTGGTCAAGGCTGTACTGTAAGGAGGATCATACTATGAATATCGAACTGCTTATGGAAGCCCTGCCCATCATGGGCATTGGTTATCTGGGTATCTTCATCATGACCGGCATCCTCATCGGTGTGGTCTCCCTGCTGAACTTCTTCACCTCGCCCAGAAAGTAATCTCCCCGCTCTGAACGCATAGCAACACAAAGCGCCCCGTGTTTCCGGTTTTCCGGACGCACGGGGCGCATTTTTTATTTTCTCAGATCGTCCACCAGCAGAGAAAGGTGTGCCACAACTTCATCGGACAATCCGTCAATATTCAGCCGCGGGATCTGTTCCAGTCCCAGCATATAATCCGTCGTTACACCGAAGATTTTTGACAGTCGGATCAGCATTTCAATGGACGGCTGGATGTTTTCATTTTCCCAGTTGGAAATCGTTTGTTTGGTTACATTCAGTCGTTTCGCCAAATCCACCTGACTCCATCCACGATGTAAACGCAATTCATGAATACGTTCTCCGAGCATAAAATACCCCCAGCAGTCAAATTTTATAATACTATTATCTCAAAATGCTTGACAATTTCGAAATATTATAGTATTGTAATATTAGACTTTGTAGCAAATTCGGTGCTATGAGGTCGAAATATCCAATGGAAAGGAGGAAAAAATCATGTCTATGATCCAATGCAATCAGTGCAAAAAAGAAATTAGCGAACTGGCCGAGGTTTGTCCTCACTGCGGTGCTAAAACTGCACGTGGGATTAAAAACACAACTACGATCCTGAAAATGGTTGGTATCATTGTCGATATTATCGCGGTTATTCTTATCATCTGGGCGGCGGTCGAAATGTCCAGCGACATTTCCAATTACAATGATAACAACTGGTGGGACGGCGGTTATAATTATCAGTCCCCGTTGACCGATCACGAAAAGGGTGTTCTCGGACGTTTTGGCCTCGGTGCGCTCTTTGCCGTCGTTGCCAGCACGCTGATCACTGCCGCGAAATCCGTAGAGAAGAGCATTGCTGCTAAGGAAAATTCTTCTTCTAAGGAAAATTCTTCTTTTGCTGCCGATTCTCGTCCTGCAATGACGAATGGCAGTTGGAGATGTACCTGCGGCAATGTCAATCCGAATTACACAGGCACCTGTAGTTGCGGCCGAAACAAGCGTGATGTCGAAAATTCCTGATTCGGTGTGTGCCAACAAGAAAATGCACGAAATCAACAAAAAGCAGGAGGAATCCTTATGTTCTGTGGAAAGTGTGGCACAAACAACGCCGATAATGCGATTGTTTGTACCCGATGCGGCGCACCCCTCAAAAAGAAAACCATCAAAATCGGTTCGTTTGAATTTGATTGGGATAACAAGATGCACAAAATTGGTGCGATCGTTATTGCGGCCGTCCTCGTAATTGGTCTGATGGTGCTGATGTTTGGTGGTCGAAGCTACAAATCTGTCGCTAAGAAATATTGCAAGGCAACGTTCAACGCTGATGGCAAAACCATGATCAGCCTGTTCCCCGATGAAGTTGTAGATGCAATGATAGATGACGGCGATTTCGACAACAAGCAAGAACTGATTGAAGAAATCGACGAAGCTCTGCAGGATACGCTCGATTTTGTCAACGAAATCGCTGGTGGCGACTATAAGGTGTCTTATAAGATCGGCAATGTCAGCGATGCATCCAATCGCACTCTGCGAGACCTAAAAGAAGACTATGATGATGAATTCGATATCAAAATTTCCGCTGCAAAGACCATTGAGATTGTGCTCAGCGTCCAAATTGATGGTCATAAACAAAGCGGTAGCGTTGTTATCGGTGTAGTCAAGATTGGGCGTTCTTGGTATGTCGACACATTTACTGAGCCTGATATTGATTTTGGTCTTGGCTTCTAAGCAAATCTGCAACTTCTTTGAAAGTCGTTTGTTTATCCGTGCAAAGCGCCCCGTGTTTCCGGTTTTCCGGACACACGGGGCGCTTTTTTATTGCATTATTCGGTTTTCTTCTTGCGGAAATGATGTAATGTATAGCCAATGCCTGTCATCGGCAAGATCGTTTCCGCTTATATCACCGGTAACAACCGCACTCTGCACTTCCATCTTTCCGGAAGCGCAGGGTGCTTTGCTATTTCTTTATCCGATTTGCCCCATTTCATCTGCCGTTTTTCTGTCCTTGGCCAGCGTCGCCAGCACCAACAGAAACACCAGCGCTCCGGCAATGGGCAGCATATCCGTAAACCAGCTCAGCCGCTGCCATGCGCCTTCATCCCACATATACATCGTCCACAGGCTGTACCGCGACAGGCTTACTCCGGGCAGAACCTGCTGGTGAAGCGATGTCCAATGTGCGATGCCGGTCACCGCCGCCAGATAACCCGCCACTGCACCGTACAGGCGGATGCGCCCCAGCCCGATGCCCCACATCAGCATCAGCAAGCCCATGAATACCGCATCAAACCATACTTCCTCCGCGCTCAGCCCCCCGGAACGCACCAATGCAGGCTGCAGCACCGCCGCCATGCCGTACATTGCCGCCGTCGTCTCCCACAGCATCCGGGCACGGCTGCCTTTTACGGTCAGCCGTCGTCCCAATACTCCGATGACAACTGCCATCAGCAGAAACAGCCCGACCCTGCTGTACCACAGCGTCTGTATATCCAGATCAGCACACGCCCGGTTGTAAATTTTGCTGATGCCGTCAAACACATAATGCACATAATACTGATGCATCAGCAGAAATACGGCCGGCTGTAAAATCTGATGCATTACCACCAATATTCCCAGCGTCAGTAAACCCCGGTTTTCGCTTTCATTCCGCTGTACAGTTACCGGAACCGTCGTTGCTTCCGTCTGCTTCAGCAGCAGCACCAGAAACACCCCCAACGCCACCGCAATGGGCAGCCAATACGCCCCCACCGTCAGCAACAGCACACGTTCCTTACCGCCGAGGTACGCGCCGTTTGCCAGCTTGCTTCCGGTCAACCATTCATAGGGCATCAGTTCTGCCAGATTGTCGATCACGCTGTCGTATCCGTTGATCCGATAATCCCATGCCACCCACAGATTCCACAGCGACCATCCGGTCAGCAGCCCGACGCCACTCCAGCGCATTTTCGCTGAACGCTCCGCCGCACCCGCCGCAATGACCAGACCGCAGATCATGATCATATGCCACAGCGCATCGCTGGACAGCACCGGCACCGTCCTCATCTCTGAGTACGACAGGCGATGATAAATCGTCGCCAGCGCCGTCACGCATACACTGCCTGCTGTCAATGCTGTGGCCAATCCATAAAATTTCTTGTATCGTCCCGGTGCGCGCCACGATGCCCACACCCCGTACAGCACCGTGACCGCCGTCAGAATCACCTGCAGCATTGCCTGTACGTAATACCGGATGATGGTAAAGTTGGGGTGCGCTTCCCCCATCGTGCAGTCCGTCGGGGGCTGATCCTTCCAGTACAGGGACGCTTGCCAGATCGTGAAAAAATCCGCCAATTCCGGCAGCAGGATAAAATACAGCACCAGAATCAGGAAATACACGCACAGCCTCCGTCGGTTCTGCTCCATGTCCCTCCACAATCGTCTTTTCGTCATATGCTTCGCCCCTTTCTGTTTTCTGAAACAAGTTTCTTAGCTTAATTAAAGTATAGCATATTATTTTTATATTGTCAATAAAATTCAAGTTTTTTTGGATAAATAAAGAAAAGCATCTTCACCGCAGCGAAAATGCTTTTCTTTCGATTCCGGTTTATTTTTTCGCCGCCCACGGCCAATATCCTTTTTCCCGCTTGACCTTGGCGTAATGGCTCATAGTAAACGATGGATCCTCCGTCACATCCTGCCCCAGAAAATCCGGCGGCACAAATGCATTTGCGGCCTCCTCGCTGGGAAATTCCACCTCGGCGTAGAAAAACGATGTGGGTTCACCGGGGTCCACATGGCTGCATTCCAGCACCAGCCCATTGTCCAGCGCATAGGTACGGAATTCCTTTTTCACCGTCGCCTCCGGCAGGAGATCGTACAACTGGGCATATTGTCCGGCGGTCAGGTCCATTTCCATTTCCGTCCGCACCAATGTTCCCTTGCCCTTGAAACACAGCTTATATTTATCCACGCCGCCGCTGCTGCTCCGCCGGATACGCACCACTGGTTCATGGCACAGGTAGCCCTGCTCCGTCTCGGCGCACCGAAGCGGCTCCAGCTCCGGGAACCCGTCGATCAAAAATTTGCGTTCAATTTCCAGATTCGCCATTTTGCTCGCTCCTTTAAAGCACAATGCAGGGTCCGGCATCCTCACCGGGCCGACCCTGCATGATCCAACCGCTTAAATTTCCACCTCTGCCGTGTGGGGGCGGTGGTCCGATGCCACAATCGGCGGCACCTCTGCGCAGAGTACCTCCACATCGGGGCTGACAAAAATATAATCGATCTTGCGGTCGGGCGCATCCGACGGAAACGTGTTTTTGTCTCCGCAGATGGCCTCTGCCGCATCCTTCATCCGTGCCCGGATGGGATTCAGCACCGGATCGTCCGGCAGCACGTTGAAATCGCCCATCAAAATGCATTTTTCATCGGCAAGATGCTGCACAATGGTCTGCACTGCGTTTTCCTGCTCATCGGGGTTCAGCCCGAAATGCGTCACCAGCACCGTGATGCCGCCGGCCAGCGTTGCTTTCAGCAGACACCGCGTCTCGTAATAGCCGTTGTATTTCCGCGGATCCGGGTCGGGAATCATGACGATTTCCGCCGATTCGACGGGCACCCGACTCAGCAGACCGTTGCCGTAGGTCCCGGCGCGCATATGCAGCGCCGGTGCGAAAAAATACTGCGTCAATCCGCTCTTTTCTGCCAGAATTTCCACCTGCGGCGCAAATTCCGGATGCGGGCCTGCACCCCGCATTTCATTGAGGCCCACCACATCGGCTCCGCATTGCCGGATGGCCGCCACCATCACATCAAAATCAATGTTCCGGGTCATGTAATTCAGGCAATGCTGTGTATTGAAGGTCATCAGCTTCATACGGCGCACTCCTTACTTCAGCAAACCCTCGGCCCGGTTGATCAGATTGAACAGCGACTGATAAAAATACGGGTACTGGTTTTTCAGCACTTCCGGCGACAGCGCAAGCTGCTGCTTGTCTTCAAGCGCCTCACTCTTGGGACATTGTCCGTTGACCATCGTCCAGATGTGGGTCAGCGTTTTCTGCATCGAAGCCATTGTGTAACCGGTAACTGCCGCCTGCGGCACCTCAAACATTCCCTGCGGATTCTTGGCATCCGTCTGATACACACAGCGGAACGACAGGTACACCGCCAGCATCATAAAGGCCGACAATTCCGTGGTCAGCGTACGATTGCCGCTTTTCTGCAGCAGATCGAACACAATGGTCATCGAATTGGTCACCAGTTTCTTGTTCAGTACAGCCAGCACACTGCCCTTGAACTGCTTGTCGGTATTTTTATAATCGGCATCCGGCAAATCGTCCACCGTCAGCATTGCACCGGTACGGTCAGGGGTACGCCCCAGCAGGTAATCGCAGGATACCTGATAATAATCCGCCGCACGGACCAGAAAATCCAGTCCGCATTCCCGGATACCTTTTTCATAATGCGACAACAGCGCCTGCGAGACCTGCAGATCCGCAGCGGCCTGCTTCTGGCTGACGCCTTTTTCCTTGCGCAATAATGTAATGACCCTGGGGAATGTATCATTCACGGAGACCACTTCCTTTCAGACTCGTTTCCAAAATTGGAATACACACCGTAAATTATAACTCATATTCAACATCATGTAAAGCCCTTTTCCGACATTCTTCGAATTTTTTTCTGCCACTTTTTTCATCCAAAAGGCTTTTCATTTTCGCAAAAATGGTGTATGATAGTATGATACATCATGTTTACAGAAAGGATTCTGCATATATGAAAACTTACCAGATTCATCTGATCCGCTGCGGACTGACCGACGCCAACCTGTCCGGCCGCTATATTGGCCGTACCGATGTGCCGCTGTCCGCCGAAAGCATCCGGGACCTGCGCCGCCTGCAGGAACGCGGCGGTTATCCGGAAGCCGAAGTATACTACACCAGTCCCCGCCTGCGCTGCATCCAGACCATGAACCTGCTCTACCCCGGTCAGGACTGCTACGAGGTACCCGGCTTTGACGAAATCGACTTCGGCGATTGGGAAGGCAAGACCGCCGATGAACTGCAGCACGACGAAAACTTCCAGAAATGGCTCAACCGAAGTGCGGACATCACCCCGCCCAATGGCGAATCCGTAGCCGATATGTACCAGCGTGTATGCCGTACCTTCGGGCTGATTGCCGACGGTATGATGCGCTCCGGCTGCCACTCTGCCGTGATCGTCACCCACGGCGGTGTCATCAGCTATCTGCTGGCCGCATTTGGTCTGCCGGAAGCCAGCTTCTACGATTGGATGACCGCACCGGGCCACGGCTACTCCCTGCGGCTGATGCCCAGCCTGTGGATGAGCGGCCGCAAAGCCGAAGCCTTCCAGATGCTGCCCACCGTTCCCGACGAGGAAAACGACGCACAGAAGGCCGTGGCACTGGGCCGCGAAGCCGCACAGCGGAGCATCGGACTTTCCCGCCCCGATGACGAAATCAACCGGGACGACTGGGAGCCCTTCTCGCACGACGACGAAGACGACGAATAACCGGAGGAGGCGATGGCATTGTCCCCGTTCCGTCTGCTTGCCCAGGAGGCCCGCGCCCGTCTGCGTGGCCATTGGCCCTCTGCACTGGGCATTTTGCTGCTGCCGGCCGCCATCCTGGTGCTGTACGGCTATCTTTCCGGGTATCTGAGTTTTCTCTGCCACAAGGAATGGATTGCATTCCTGCTGGGAGTACCGGTGTTTCTGCTCGTTCTGCGCCCCATGTCCTTGGGCGTTCTCCGCTGGTGGGCAGCGTTGGCCGTCGGGAACGATACCGGTGTCGGAAGCGTCCTGTACTATTTTTCACCGGCGCGTTATCTGCCTGCACTGAAGTACACCCTGCGGCTGTTGGGCAATGCACTGTTGCGCCTGCTGCCCTATATACTGGCGGTGTTGTCTGTCACGGCTTTTCTGTGTTTCCGGAATCACCCCGTGGTAATGGACATCCTGCTGCATGACCCGCTGACGCTGACATCACAGCAGCTGTATCATCTGACCATGCTGCTGACGGAGGTAGCTTCCCTGTTTGGGCCACTGGTGTTTTTTCTGCTGCTGCCGCTGTTTTTCGCCGATTACCTGTATGTTACCCGACCGGACCCCACCCCCGTCCGGGACTCTGCCCTGCTGTGCCGCCGCTGTTTTTCGCACGTTCTCTCATTGACCCTCCGGCGTTTTGGATGGTTTTTTCTGTCATTTTTTATTTTCCCGCTATTGTATACCCTCCCTTATCTGGGCATGACTTATGCAGTTTTCTGCAAATGGATGACCCGCATGACCGATAAATAACCGGTATTTTCCCGCGCGGCGCGGCACAATTGCTGTGCGCCGCGTATTTTATTCTGTGCATCTTTCCCATTTCCGGCGCATATCCATGAAATCACACATTTACCCGGAGGTGACTCTTTTGACCCAACTGCTGCTCCGGATTTTTGTCCGGAACTACAAAAATACCGCCGACCCTGCGGTGCATTTCGCCATCGGCAGTTTTGCCGGAACGGTGGGCACAGCCTGCAACATTCTCCTGTTTCTGCTGAAGCTGGTTGCCGGCTGGCTGTCTGGTTCGGTGTCCGTGATTGCCGATGCCATGAACAACTTAATGGACGCATCTTCTTCCATTGTCACGCTGCTGGGGTTCCGGATGGCCCGGAAGCCCGCCGACAAAACCCACCCCTACGGCCACGCCCGCTACGAATACATCGCCGGGCTGGCGGTTGCCGTTGCCATGCTGTTCGTAGCGCTGGAGCTGGCCTCCTCGTCGCTGGAAAAGGTATTCAAGCCCACCGCTGTGGATTTTTCCATGGTCACGCTGATGATCCTGCTGTGCTCCATCGCCGTCAAGCTGTGGATGGCTGCTTTCTACAACACTCTGAGCCGCCGTATTTCTTCCACTGCGCTGAAAGCCGCCGCCGCCGATTCGCTGAACGACGTGCTGGCCTCCTCCGCGATTCTGGCGGGTTGTCTGGCAGAATATTTTTTCCGCATTCACATCGACGGATGGGTAGGCCTGTTGGTATCGGTACTGATTTTCCGCACCGGCTGTCTGACCGCCCGCGACACCGTCTCCCTCCTCATTGGCAAACAAGCCGACACGGAGTTCATCCGCACCCTGCGGGAGCGCATTTTGTCCCATGAGGATATCCTCGGCATCCACGATCTGCTGATCCACGATTACGGCCCCGGTCAGTGCTTTGCCTCCGTCCATGTGGAACTCAGCGCCGACGTCCAGCCCATTCAGTGTCATGACACACTTGATCACATTGAACGGGAGGTTCTCGATGAACTGAACGTGCATCTGGTCATTCACTTTGACCCGGTTTCCATCCGTGACCCGGAACTGCCGGAACTGCACCGGATGCTGACCGAAATTCTGGCCGGGATCCATCCGGAGTTGTCACTCCATGACCTGCACATCACCCGGCTGGACGGCAGCACCTCGCTGCTGTTCGATCTGTCGCTGCCGTATGCACTGACTCCGCAGCAGGAGGACATCCGGACGCGCATCAACGAGGCCCTTGCCGCCCAAGGCAAGGACTATCAGACCGTCATCTGTTTCGACGGCGAATGAATCAAGCATCACACCGCAGCCTCATCTGCTTGCACAGATACGGCTGCGGTGCTTTTTATTTTAACTTTCTTTTTATCTCTGTTGAAAAATTATTGACTATATGATTCGTTTATGTTATAATAATTACAGAGACAAGCACATGATTGTAAAAGGGGGAATTGATATGAAACGACATCTGAAAGATTACATTCACCTGGCCGTCGTGTTCAGCATCCTGCTGGGGATCGGTCTGTCCGTTTTTCTGTACGAAAACAAACCAAGGGAACCGGAATACATCCATTATCGTTCGACAGAGGATTACATTCAGCGCGGTTACGAACTCAAGGCCATGCGCTACGGCTTCACTTTGGCAGTCGTTGATATTACCGGCACGTCCATTGATACGCAGGGCAGTTCCACCGAATCCAGTCTTTTCATGCACTATACGCACACAAAGGCACGGGTGGTCGAGGTACTGCACGGTGATCTTGATGTGGGCGAAAAAATCTATCTGCGTCTGGAAGGCAATTCACGTGTCATCTATGTAAACCCGCTCACTTACCATAATCTCTCCCGGATCGAGGAATGCGGTGGCTATCCCAAAAAAGGAGAGCGGATGCTGGTACTGTTGTTCCCTTACCACGCACACGGCGGCGTGTACGGTGGACGGTACACACATCTGCGCTGCGGTCTTTACACAAACCACGTATGCTGCTACGCATTGGAATACTCCATGCGCACGGTACACCCGGACGGTTCCCTGAGTTTCCGGGAAGGTTCGTACTACGAAAATCCCTATGAAGTGCTGATCGACCTGCCCTACACACAGTATGACACGCTGCAGGAACTCCGGAATGCCGTTGCGGGCTGGAAGCAGACTTCCTCAAAAAAGTAAATACACAAAAAAGCCTTCTGCTTTCGCAGAAGGCTTTTTCACGCTTGTTTTTATACTCAGCTTCTGAAATACGCCTCAAAAGCCTTGGCCGTCATGTACACATCCAGCTTGGACACGATTTCCAACGGTGCGTGCATGCTCATCACCGGCACACCCACATCGACTACATCCACGTTCATCCGTGCCACGTCCTTGGCCACGGTACCGCCGCCGCCGACGTCTACCTTGCCCAGCTCACCGATCTGCCACAGCACGCCGGCATCGTTCAGGATCTTCCGCACCTTGCCCATGTACTCCGCAGAAGCATCCGACGCACCGGACTTGCCGCGGGAGCCGGTGTACTTGGTCACCACGACGCCCTCATTCATGTAGCTGCTGTTGGCCGCCTCAAACACATTGGCAAACATCGGGTCATACGCCGCATTCACGTCTGCCGACATACAATCCATGTGACGGAATACGGAACGCTCCGACACATTCTGCATTTCGGCCAGATCCGCCACGAAATGCCGCAGGAAATCGCTCTTCATACCGGTCACGCCGTCATTGCCGATTTCCTCCTTGTCCACCAGCATGGTCATGCAGGTCACTTCCGGTGCATCCACGGCCAGCAGTGCCGTCAGTGCGGGGTATGCGCATACCCGGTCGTCGTGGCCGTATGCACCGATCATGCTGCGGTCAAAGCCGATGTCCATCGCCCGCGCCGCCGGCACCATCGACAACTCTGCAGACAGGAAATCTTCTTCCGTGATGCCGTA
>JAFTRF010000229.1 GCA_017462405.1 Clostridia bacterium
ACGCACCGTCAAACACCGCCAGTACCAGCCCGGCCGTATCCATCCGCTGACGCGCCCGGTCCACACCGATGCGCTCCACCGGGTCGTCGGTATCGCGCAGACCGGCGGTATCCGCCAGCCGCAGGACGATCTCGCCCAGCTTCACCGACTCCTCCACCACGTCCCGTGTCGTGCCGGGAATGGCGGTCACGATGCTTCGCTCGCATCCGGACAGCAGGTTCATCAGCGTGGACTTGCCCACGTTCGGACGGCCCAGAATGACCGTATCCACACCCTCCCGCAGCACCTTGCCGGCTTCAAACTGCGCCAGCAGCGCGTCCAGTGTCTGCAAAGCACCGGTCAGCCGCTGTTCCAGTTCCGCTCCGGTGACTTCGGGGACTTCCTCGTCGGGGAAATCCGCCCATGCGGTCAGATGCGCCGCCGCATCGGTCAGTTGTGTGCGTACACCGATGATTTTCCGCTGCAGCGCCCCTTCCGAGGCCGCTTTGGCTGCCGATGCCGCCAACGCACCCTGCGCACCGATGAGTTCCATCACCGCCTCCGCCGAGGTCAGGCTCATTTTGCCGTTGAGAAATGCCCGCCGCGTAAACTCGCCGGGCTGGGCCAGCGCGGCCCCCTGATCCAGCGCCGCCCGCAGCAGCCGCCGGGTCATGTACAAGCCGCCGTGGCAGGAAATTTCCACCACATCCTCGCCGGTATAGCTTTTCGGGGCGCGGAATACGGTGGCGATGCCGGTGTCGAACGCACCCGCGCCGTCGGTCAGTTCACCGAAATGGGCGCGGTAGCCCTTGGATTCCGTCAGGCTGCGTCCGCTGAACGGCACAAAGATCCGGGCAGCGATGTCGGCCGCACCGTCGCCGGAAATACGTACCACGCCGATGGCACCGGGTGCCTGCGCCGTGGCAATTGCTGCAATGGGTTGTGACATGATGTTTTCTCCTTACGTTCTGCCGGCCCGGCGGAAATCCAGTCCACCGCCGAACGGCCGGATAATCAGCCCGGTAACGGTCTTACCCTGGGCATAGGTACTGCTTTCAGTATACAGCGGGAAAAATACCCCCGCATCGGTCAGCAGGCGTTCCAGCGCCTGCGCGTTTTCCTGCGGATTCCGGGTGATGTCCGCGCACAACCGGTCGTACTCCGCATCGGTGTAGCCGGACAAGGCGCATACCCGGTCCGTCACGGCGGTCACACGGTTTTCCGTGGGGGCTACGCGGGCAATGGCCACATAATAGTCTCCTGCCTGCAATCGCTGCTGCAGGATGCGCTCCGTGGCGACAACTTCAATATTGAAGTAATACCCCAGTTCCGTCCGCCATGCCGCCAGTAATTCATTGGCGATCCGCCGGTTTTCCGGCGTGTCCAGACACAGCACCTTCAGCGAGGCGGGCAGTTCCCGGTGTCCGGTTTCCTGCAGCCCGGCCGCCAGCAGCTGAGCCGGGGTCTGTGCCGCCACTGCATCCGCACACACACCGGCCCATGCCCGGTACCCCTGCCCGGCGATCGTGACCGCTCCGGGGATGATGCCGTCGGCCGGTGCCGTATCCGCCGGATACAGCGGGGTCAGGGTGTCGCGCGCAAGCGCCGTGACCAGCGCCAGCCGCGTCTGCGCCGACTGCAGATGCGCTTTTTGGCAATTGAACACGATGCCCGTGGTAGATTCCGCAAACGTCACCAGCTGCAGTCCCTGCGCCTGTGCCGCCTTGGCCTGCGCCGGAGTCAGCTTGGCGGCCTGTATGGTGCCTTCCGTCAGTTCCTTGATGGGATTGGACGAAGCACCGATGTCGAGCATCAGTCCGGTGGGCCAGACCGTTTCTTCGCCACAGTAGGTTTCACTGCGTACCAGACGGATGTAGTCGCGGTACATCCATCCGGCAAACGACCGCAGGCGGAACGGCCCGTTGGTCAGCATATCATCGTCTTCTTTGCCGTATCGGCCGCCCGTGGACAAAAAGAACGCTTCATTGCATGGCATATAAATGCTTTTGGCAGTTTCCGCCGGAAAATCCACCAAGCTCCGGGTCAGTTCAAAACGGATGACATCGTCCGATTCCACACGGATGCCCACCTCGTCCCATGTACCCGTCCCCTCATAAAAAGCCTGCGCCCCCCGGATGCAGAACAGATCCTGCGCAGAGGGGCATCGGGTGGCGGGGGTCAGCGCCCGCTGCAGCGCATAGGCAAAATCCTGTGCCGTCAGCGGCTCACCGTTGCTCCAGCAGACCCCATCCCGCAGATAAAACGTAAACTGGGTGGCATCGTCGTTGGGTTCCCAGCGCTCCGCCACACCGGGCAAGGCGCGTCCGCTGGCATCCGTCCGACACAGCCCTTCATACAGATTCTGGATGACCGTCCACGCATCTTCTCCCTGCGCCGTCTGCGGATCCAGGTTGTCCGGCTCACCCGCCAGATCATAGGTAAAAAAATGATTCTCCGGCGAAACCTCCTCTTCCTCGCACCCGGTCAGACCAAGCAGGCACAAAAGGCACAGGAGCAGCGCCGTTATTTTCCGGATCTGCGTCATGCAGCACCGTCCTTTTTTCGTAAATTCGGAAGTAATTATATTGATATTCCGTCCTTATTATACTTGCTTTTCGCCGCCGGTGCAATGGGCTGAAACAAAAAACCACCCCAAAGCCGCAATTGGCTTTGGGGTGTAAAAAAGGAGAAAAACATGAAATTCCTCGTAATCAATGGTAAATATGCCGTATCGGCTCTTTTCAGGTCATGCCCCTCCGCCGAGGGGCACATCCTGAAAGAAAAGAAGGAAAAAGAATGAAAGCGGAGGAGGAATGTCTCATCTGAGACTGTTTGTATTCTATCACAGATTTGTGTATAAAACTTGAACGGAGAACGAAAAGTCCGCGAAATGATTATGTACAATTCGTGAATTTTCAGCACGAAAAAATTCCGTTTTTTTCGCATCCTGCCCCTTTTCTATTGCATGAAAATGCGTTATACTATTATTATCTGTAGCTGTGTCCAAAAATAACCGGGCCGGAATGGGGCCATTTTCAGTCCCCGCGCCCATGTTTTGATCAATACGATCCATATAAATACATTCAGACACTTGAAAGGAACGATTTGATGAATTCTCGCAATTACATAAAAGTAACGATCTGCGGATCGGATTATTATCTGTTCGCCAACGACAGCGAAGCCTACGTGCGCAGCATTGCGCGCGAGGTCGAGCGCCAGATGACCACGCTGATGCAGAGCAATACCCGCATTTCCGTCACCTCTGCCGCCGTGATGACCGCCATGTCCTGCCGCGACGATGAACTGAAAGCTACCGCTTCGGTGGACGGCCTGAAAGCCAAAATCGGCGAGGCCGCCGCAGCCGCCACGCACTTCCATGCAGAGGCCGTGGCCGCCCAGCAGGAGGCCGAACAGCTGAAAAATCAGATCCGCATTCTGAACGAAGAACTGGCATCCCTCAATGCCCGCAATGCCGAGGACACCGCCGCACACACCGCCGCCTTGACCGCCGCAGAGGAAACTGCCGACGGGCTGCGCGCCGAACTGACGACGGCGCAGAATGCCGCAGCCAATGCGGTCGCCGAAATGGAAGCCGCACAGACGGCGCTGGCGGATGAGCGTGCGCATGCCGCCGAACTGCTGAGTGAGGCGCTGGACAACGCGCTGGCCGAGGTGAATGCCCGCTTTGCTGCTGACCTCGCCGTTGCCAAAGAAGAAGCCGAAGCCGCTTTGACTGCCGCCAAGGAAAATGCTTCCGCCGAACTGGCCGCCGCAAAAGCCGAAGCCGAAGCCACGCTGGCAAGCGAAAAGGCCACTGCCGAGGCTGCATTGACCGCCGCCAAGGATGATGCCGCCAATGCGCTGGCCGCCGCAAACAATGAAACCGAGAGCGTCCGCACCGAGCTGGAAAAGAGCAAGGAAAGCGTTGCTGATCTGACCACGCGTCTGGATGACCTGCAGAACGAATACGACACCGCACTGGATGACAACCTGACGCTGAAGGACGACATCTGTGCGCTGAAGGATGCGCATGCTGCAGAACTGGACACCCTGCGGGCAGAAATTGCCGCACTGAACGAGAAAAATACCGCTGACGGGCAGACGTATGCTGAAACGCTGTCCAATGCCAACACCGAAATCGAAGGTCTGCGCATCGAACTGGCCTCCGTCAAGGCGAATGCCGAGGTTGCCAAGGAGACTGCTGGCGAAGAACTCGCCGCCGCAAAGGCCGAGGCCGAAACCGCGCTGACCGCTGCAAAGGCTGCCGCCGCCGAAGAACTCGCCGCCGCAAAAGCCGAGGCCGAAACCGCGCTGACCGCTGCCAAGGCTACTGCCGCCGAAGAACTCGCCGCCGCAAAGGCCGAAGCTGAAACTGCGCTGATCGCTGCCAAGGATGCCGCCGCCGAAGAACTCGCCGCTGCAAAGGCCGAGGCTGAAACTGCGCTGACCGCTGCCAAGGCTACCGCCGCCGAAGAACTCGCCGCCGCAAAGGCCGAGGCCGAAACTGCGCTGACCGCTGCAAAGGCTACCGCCGCCGAAGAACTCGCCGCTGCAAAGGCCGAAGCCGAAACTGCACTGACCGCTGCAAAGGCTACCGCCGCCGAAGAACTCGCCGCCGCAAAGGCCGAAGCCGAAACTGCACTGAATACCGAAAAGGCCAAAGTTTCCGCGCTGACCGCCGCACTGGAAGAAGCTGCTAATATGCTGAATACCGTCCGCAAGGATGCCGAGGCCGCCATTGCCGCCGCCAAGGAAGATGCCGAAGCTGTACTGGCCGCCGAAAAAGCCAATGCCGCCGCCAACATCGCCGCTGTACAGGAGGAATCGGCCGCCGCCGTTGCCGCCGAGCAGGAGGCTACCGCCGCCGTTCGTGCCGCGCTGCAGGTGAAGATCCGCGAATCGCAGGAAAAGGCCGCCGCTGCGCTGGCCGAAATCACCGCCCTGCGGGCCGATCTGGTCAAGCTGACCAAGGAAAACCGTACGCAGAAAGAGGAAATCCGCACCCTGAAGGAGGACCTTGCCGCACAGACCAAGAAAAATGCGGATGCGCCCGCCCGCCACAGCACTTCGGAGCTGTCCGCCGGCGAATTCATGAGCCTGTTTGACACCTTTACGAAGAAATAAAATCAATCGAAGCAGGAGGATCGCCCGTGAATATGGAATTGCTGGCACCGGCCGGTTCGCCGGAATGTCTGGAACCTGCCGTGCGATGCGGCGCCGATGCCGTGTACCTGGGGGCATCCCGCTTTTCCGCGCGGGGCAATGCCGCCAACTTTGACCGCGAAGCCCTGTCCGCTGCCGTCCGCTATTGCCACGGCCGGGGGGTAAAAGTATATCTCGCACTGAACACCCTGCTCCGGGACGATGAACTGGAGGATGCCCTGACGCTGGTGCGCGAGGCCTGTGCGCTCCATGTGGATGCCCTGATCATTCAGGATCCGGGACTGATCCGTATGGTGCGCGCCTGTGCGCCGGAACTGAAACTCAGTGCTTCCACGCAGATGAGCATCCATGCCCCCGCCGGTGTAGCCCTGTGCCGCCGTCTGGGCATGGGGCGCGTCGTGCTGTCCCGTGAGCTGTCCAAAACCGAACTGCAGGAACTGGGGAACACCTGCGGCGACATCGAACTGGAAGCCTTTGCCCACGGTGCATTGTGTATGTCCGTGTCGGGCCAATGCTATTTTTCCGCGATGCTTGGCAGCCGGAGCGGCAACCGGGGTCTGTGCGCCCAGCCCTGCCGCCTGCCCTTTGCCGCTCCGAACGGCACCGGGCACGACCTGAGCCTGAAAGACCTGTCGCTGATCGGGCGTATGGACGAACTGGCCGGGTGCGGCATCGGTTCGGCCAAAATCGAGGGCCGCATGAAGCGCCCGGAGTATGTCGCCGCCGCCGTGACCGCCTGCCGCAATGCCATGGACGGCACCCCCGCCCCGGACGGCCTGCACGACGCATTACGCGCTGTATTTTCCCGTTCCGGCTTCACGCAAGGCTTTTTTGACGGTAAACGTGACCGGAATATGTTCGGCACCCGTCAGAAAGAGGACGTCGAAGCCGCTTCGCCCGCGGTGCTGGCACAGCTGCATAATCTGTACCGTGCCGAGCGCCCCCGCGTCCCCGTCAAAATGATTTTCACCGCCCGTACCGGGAAACCCTGTACGCTGACCATCCGCGACGGCGTACATTCCGTCACCGTGGCCGGGGATGCCCCGCAGACCGCCCGTTCCGCACCCATGACTGCACAGCGCATCACCCAGCAGCTGAGTAAGCTGGGCGGAACGCCGCTGTATGTGGCCGCTCCGTCGGACATCGTCTGCCGCATGGACGACGGGCTGGTCCTGCCCGCATCGGCCCTGAACCGGATGCGCCGCGAGGCCTGCGACCTGCTGATGGCGCGCCGCGAATGCGCAGACCCTATTTCCTTTGACCGCACCCTTGCACCGGCGCCGCTGCCTGCTGTCGAAACGCCGTCCGCACCGGCGCTTCGCCTGCATTTTTATGACCCTGCCGAAATCCCTGATACCCTTCCGGACAATACCGAACTGGTCTACATCCCGGCGCACACCCCGCGTGACGTGCGGGATGCACTGCAGGACCGCGGATTGCCCGTGGGCTTGTGGCTGCCGCGCGGCACGTTCGGTACGGAGCGCGGTCTGCGCGCCCTGCTGAAAGATGCCGCCGAGGACGGCATCCGCGACGTGTGGTGCGGCACACTGAATACATTGGCCATTGCCGCTGATGAAGGGCTGACCGCCCACGGCGGCTTCTCCCTCAACGCAATGAACCGCCGCAGTTTTGAGACGCTGCACGAGCTGGGCGCCGCCGACACCGAGGTCAGCGTGGAGCTGACCTTGCCGCATATGGCGAAGCTGCGTCCGCCGATGCCGTGGGGTGCGGTGGTCTACGGCCGCCTGCCGCTGATGCTGACCCGATGCTGTCCGCTCCGCAACGGACGGGACTGCGCCCGCTGCGACAAACACGGCGCGCTGACCGACCGCAAGGGGGTGTCGTTCCCGGTGCGCTGCGCCGGCGGCTGCTCCGAGGTGCTCAACAGCGTGCCGCTGTGCTGGACGGACCGCCTGCGGGAGTTTCCACCGATGCACTTCCGTTCCATGCGCTTCACTGTGGAAAACTCTGTGGAAATTGCGGAAATCTTGCGCAGAACACAACTTGAAAAACGCCCGGAAACCCAGCTGACACGCGGTTTATACGAGAAAGGCGTGTTTTAAACATTCTGTGGATTTCCGTTGGAAAACTTTGTGGAAAATGTGGGAAACTTTCGTATGCGCTGATTTTTCATGTTCTGGCCTCTCTGTCGCTTCGCGACATCTCCCCGGAGGGGCGGACGAGTATCATCCAAAAATTTTCTGCGTATCGGTGGAGTCCTCCGATACGAACAATTTTTCTGTTTTGACCAAGCCGACTTGTTCCCCTTTTGGGGGGATGCCGGGCGCGAGCGCGGCAGAGGGGAACGTCTGTTGAAAGGAATGAATTTATGGCTCAGATGACTACGCCTATGGCTCCCGTATCCGACCATTACTATATTGTGAAATCCTGCGCCAAAAAGACCAGCACCAAGGGCGACCTGTATCTGGATATGATCTTCCAGAATGCCGCCGAGGAACTGCCTGCCAAGCTGTGGGATTACAAACCCGAAGCACACGACTGGATCAACGCCGGTATGATCGTGAAAGTCCGCGGCAACGAAGAATTGTGGAACGACAAAAAACAGTTCCGCATCCAGCGCATCCGCCGGGTTGGCCCCGAAGACCGGCTGGATCTGCGCCAGCTGGTTCCCTGCGCTCCCTACGAAGGCGAAGAAATGTTCACCATGCTGCAGGATGCCATCGCCGCCATCGGTGACGAATCCATGCGCGCACTGGTGGGGTTGCTGGTCAACCGCCGCCATGAACGGCTGATCCTGGCCCCGGCGGCGGTCCGTCTGCATCACGCAATGGCGGGCGGCTTGCTGTACCACACCCTGTCTATCGTCCGGCTGGCGCAGCAGGTCTGCACCGTGTATCCCTTCCTGCGGCAGGATCTGCTGGTCAGCGGTGCCATCCTGCACGATCTGGCTAAAATTGATGAACTCATCATCGAAGAAACCGGGCTGGCCTCCGGTTATTCCGTCCGAGGCGAATTGCTGGGCCATCTGGTCATGGGCGCAATGGAAATTGAAAAAGTCGCCGACGAACTAGACACCCCCGCCGAGACCCGTATGCTGCTGCAGCATATGCTGATCTCGCACCACGGTCTGCCCGAATACGGCGCCGCAGTGCGCCCGATGGTACTGGAAGCCGAGCTGCTGTCCATGCTGGACAATATGGACGCGACCGTCAACCAGATCACCGCCGCCACCGCCACCGTCGAACCCGGCGGCTTCAGCGCGAAGCTGTGGGCGCTGGACCAGCGGAAATTTTACCGCAGCCCCGATGCCCCCGCCGAAGATTGCGTGACCCGTCTGTAATTTTCTCCTAAACTACGATAAAGTGAGCCGATAGCTATGGAATTTTTTGCACAACAAGTGGATGTGGTGGTCATCGGTGCTGGTCATGCCGGGATCGAGGCCGGTCTGGCCGCCGCACGGCTGGGCTGTACCACCGCCGTTTTCACCATCAATATGGATGCCGTGGGCAACTGCCCCTGCAATCCCTCCATCGGCGGCACCGCCAAGGGCCATCTGGTCCGCGAAATTGACGCACTGGGCGGCGAGATGGGCAAAACCGCCGACGCCTGCTTCCTGCAGAGCCGGATGCTCAACCGCGGCAAGGGGCCTGCGGTCCATTCCCTGCGCGCGCAGATCGACCGCCGCGCCTACAGCGCACTGATGAAGCACAAGCTGGAACTGCAGCCCGGTCTGCTGCTGAAACAGGGCGAGATCACCGTCATCCGCCGGGATGAAACCGGCGAATTGTGGGAGTGCGTCACCCGTCTGGGCGCCGTCTACCGCACCAAAGCCGTGATTCTGGCCACGGGCACATTTCTGGCGGGCAAAATCTTCGTGGGTGACGTGGCCTACGACAGCGGCCCCGATGGAATGTTCCCTGCGGCGTTCCTCAGCGATTCGCTGCGGCAGCTGGGCGTGACCCTGCGCCGCTTCAAAACCGGCACCCCCGCCCGTCTGCGCCGTGGCAGTGTGGACTTTTCCAGGCTGGAGCCGCAGCTGGGCGACGATCCCGTGGTGCCGTTCTCCTACGACACCGACCGCCCCGGCAAAAACACCGCCGTGTGCTACATGACGTGGACCAACGGCGATACCAAGAAAATCATCCAGGACAACATCCACCGTTCGCCCCTGTATGGCGGCAAGATCGAGGGCATCGGCCCCCGCTACTGCCCCAGTCTGGAAGATAAAATCGTGCATTTCGCAGAAAAAGAACGACACCAGCTCTTTTTGGAGCCTTGCGGTGCGGATACGGAGGAAATGTATCTGCAAGGTGCGTCGTCGTCGCTGCCGGAGGATGTCCAGCTGGCGATGTACCACACCATTCAAGGTCTGGAAAACGTGGAAATGATGCGCGTGGCGTACGCGATCGAATACGACTGCGTGGATCCGCAGGAACTGAGTCCGTCGCTGGAATTCAAGAATATTCCCGGCCTGTTCGGTGCGGGCCAGTTCAACGGCAGCTCCGGCTATGAGGAGGCCGCCGCACAGGGTCTGGTCGCCGGCATCAATGCCGCCCGGCTGGTACAGGGCAAGGCCCCCGTGGTACTGGAGCGCTCCGGGTCCTACATCGGCACCCTCATCGATGATCTGGTGACCAAGGGTGTCAGCGACCCCTACCGCATGATGACCTCCCGGTCGGAATACCGGCTGGTGCTGCGGCAGGACAATGCCGACGAACGTCTGACCCCCCTCGGCCGGGAGATCGGTCTGGTTACTGACAGCACATGGCAGCGGTTTGAGCGCCGCCGCACCCAGAAGCAGCAGGAACTGGCCCGTGTGCAGACCGTTACCCTGCCGCCGTCGGATGCGCTGAATGCAGTGCTGACCGCCTGTGGCACTGCGCCGCTGTCCACTGGGGTACGTCTGAGCGACCTGCTCCGCCGTCCGCAGGTGCATTATGCCGATATCCTGCCCTTTGACACCCGCCCGGACGGCATCCCCATGTCCGTGTCCGAGCAGGTCGAAACCGAACTGAAATACGAGGGCTACATCCGCCGCCAGCGGGCACAGATCGAGGAGCAGCAGCGGCTGGAAGCCCGCCGTCTGCCCCAGCACTTTGATTACCGCACCGTCACCGGTCTGCGGTTGGAGGCACAGGAGAAGCTGAACAAGATCCAACCCCTGAACATCGGACAGGCATCCCGGATTTCCGGTGTCAGCCCGGCCGACATTTCCGTTCTGATCATTCATCACATTCAGGAGGACTCTGCCACATGATTCCCGTTGAAATGCTGAAAAGCGGCGCCGCCGCCATGAATATTGAATTGACCGATACCCAGCTGGCGCAGTTTGATCTGTACGCCACCCTGCTGGTGGAATGGAATCAGAAAATGAACCTGACCGCCATCACCGATCCGGAGGGCATCGTCGTGAAGCATTTTCTGGACAGCCTGTCGTTTCTGCGCTATGTAAAGCCGCCGAAAAATGCATCCCTCATCGACGTGGGCACCGGTGCCGGATTCCCGGCGGTAGTGCTGAAAATTGCCCGCCCCGACCTGCGCATCACGCTGCTGGACAGTCTGAACAAGCGCCTGCTGTTTTTGCAGGAAGTCTCCCGGCAGCTGCATCTGCCCATGACCACCGTCCACGCACGCGCCGAAGAAGGCGGCCGCAACCCACAGCTGCGCCAGAAGTTTGACTTTGCCACCGCACGCGCCGTAGCCGCACTGCCGGTGCTGTCGGAGTATTGCCTGCCGTTTGTGAAAAAGGGTGGCGCATTCGTGGCCATGAAAGGCCCCGGCGGCGAAACCGAACTGACAGATGCACAGAAGGCCATCCGCACCCTCGGCGGCAAGCACGAGGAGACGCATCTTCACACGCTGGAGGACGGCAGCAGCCGCACGGCATACAGATAGAACGCCGCATTGAAAAGGCCCGCGCCCGTCAGCGAAACCAGCGCATGGACCGCCAGCTGCGCAATCGCCAGATGCAAAAGAATGCCCGCGATGCTCAGCACAAACGTCCTGCCCGTAAGCGGTCTGGCCGCGCTGCGCTGCCTGAATATGATTTCCTGCATATGATTCTCTCAATTACTCCATGAGTCCGGCTGCTTCCATAAAATCCTGCTGCGCGGCCATGTAGCTGTCCAGCATCTGCGCCAGCCGGTTCATCTCGTCCTCATCCCGCACGTCCTCGCCAAGGACGTCCAGCAGCGCTTCAAACGCATCGTCGTCGTCATATTCGCCCTCGCCCATCAAGCCCTCGTCGTCGATGACGTCAATTTCGCGCATATACGCCATATCCGCCTCGATCGCGCGGCGAACGAAATCCTCCAACTCCTGCTGGGGATTCTTATGGCCCGCCCTGCGCATCGCCTTTGCAATAAACGGCACGGCAGCTTCCAGATCGTAGCCCTGCATGATCATGCTTTTTCCTCCCCGCTAAGCAGCTGCCGGTATTCCATCACCAGCTCGGCAAAATAATCCAGCGCCTGGCACACCGGCTGCGGCGTGGACATATCCACGCCCGCAACCTTGAGCTCCTCGATGGGCGGCATGCTCCCGCCGAGCGTGAGGAACCTGCGGTACGCCGCGATCTTATCCGGATCGCCGCTCAGGACATTCCTCGCCAGCGCCACCGCCGCGCAGAAGCCCGTCGCGTATTTATAGACATAGAAGGAGCTGTAAAAATGCGGAATGCGCATCCATTCATTGGCGACCTCCTTATCCACCTTGGCCGCCTTGCCGTAGTAGAGCTTGTTGAGGTCGTAGTACATGGCGCAC
>JAFTRF010000230.1 GCA_017462405.1 Clostridia bacterium
CTGGGAGTTCATGACCAGTCCCGAGTGGGCCGGCCTGGAGGCCGACCGCCTGTATCCCTCTATCTACGAGAACGACGACGAGGCTTTCGACATCTGGAACAAGGAGATCGGCATCCCCGCCGACCACATCTATCGCTTCGGCAAGGCGGACAACTTCTGGGAGCACGGCTCCGGCCCCTGCGGCCCCTGCTCCGAGATCTACTTCGACCGCGGCGAGGCTCGCGGCTGCGGCTCTCCCGACTGTAAGCCCGGCTGTGACTGCGATCGCTTCATGGAGATCTGGAACAACGTGTTCTCCCAGTTCAACAACGACGGTGCCGGCAACTACACCGAGCTGCAGCAGAAGAACATCGACACCGGTATGGGTCTGGAGCGTCTGGCCTGCGTGATGCAGGGCGTGGATAACCTGTTCCTCGTGGACACGGTGCAGAACATCATGAAGCGTGTCAGCGAACTGACCGGCGTGGCTTACGGCACCAGCGAGAAGACCGACATCTCTCTGCGCGTGATCACCGACCACATCCGCAGCACCAGCTTTATGATCGCGGACGGCGTTATGCCCTCCAACGAAGGCCGCGGCTATGTGCTGCGTCGTCTGCTCCGCCGTGCAGCCCGTCATGGCCGTCTGCTGGGCGTACACAAGCTGTTCCTGGCCGATCTGGTGGATACGGTGGTGCGTGAAAATCAGCCTGCATACCCCGAACTGCTGGAGAAGCGTGACTACATCAAGAAGCTGATTACCGTGGAAGAAGAAAACTTCAACCGCACCATTGACCAGGGTCTGTCCCTGCTGAATGAACTGATTGAGAACGCACAGGGTTCTGTGCTGTCCGGCGACGATGCGTTCAAGCTGAACGATACCTACGGCTTCCCGCTGGACCTGACCCGCGAAATTCTGGCTGAGAAGAACATGACCGTGGACGAGGAACGCTTCCATGTGTGCATGAAGGAGCAGAAAGAACGTGCCCGCGGTGCCCGTAAGAAGTCCGATACCGATGCATGGGTGGGCGAAGGCTCCGTGATGGATGAGCTGGAAGCTACTGTATTTGAAGGCTACGACAAGACCGCTTGCGAAGCCGTTGTCAAGATGATCGTGGAAAACGGCGAGGCTGTCAGCGTGGCCCGTGCCGGTGCAGAAGTACAGATCGTACTGGATCGCACCCCGTTCTATGCTGAAAGCGGCGGTCAGGTGGGTGACACCGGCGTGCTGACCGCAGACGGTGTGAAGGTTATCGTAAAGGATACCACCAAGAACGGCGTGGGTGTATTTGCCCATCGCTGCGTGATCGCTGAGGGTCAGCTGGATGCCGAGCAGACCGTGACCGCAACCGTGGACAAGGTGCGCCGTGCCGCTATCATGCGGAACCACACCGCTGCCCACCTGCTGCAGGCCGCTCTGCGCCGTGTGCTGGGTACTCACGTCGAGCAGGCCGGTCAGCTGGTGAACGGCGACCGTCTGCGCTTTGACTTTACGCATTTCTCGCCCATGACCACCGCTGAACTCAAGCAGGTGGAACTGCTGGTCAACGAAGCTGTACTGGATGGTCAGGCTGTAACCATGCAGGAGATGCCCATTGATGAAGCCAAGAAGCTGGGCGCAATGGCTCTGTTCGGTGAAAAGTACGGTGCCGTGGTGCGCGTGGTGACTGCAGGTGATATGTCTGTGGAACTGTGCGGCGGTACCCATGTGAACAACACCGCAAAGCTGGGTCTGTTCAAGATCTGCAGCGAAAGCTCCGTGGCTGCCGGTGTGCGCCGCATCGAGGCCGTGACCGGTACCGGTGTCAGCGCGATGCTGGAGCACGCACTGGCACAGCTGAACGAGACGGCTGCTGCCCTGAAGGTCAACAACGTAGCAGACCTGACCAACCGTGCCGTACAGCTGACTGCTGAACTGAAGGCCAAGGACAAGGAAAACGAAGCCCTGAAGCAGAAGCTGGCCGCTTCCAAGCTGGATGAACTGATGGCCAATGCCAAGCAGGTAGGTGCTGTGCGTGTGCTGACCGTGAAGCTGGACGGCGCTGCAGCCGATGAAGTGCGCTCCATGTGCGATCAGGTGAAGGATCGCGCCGACGACGTGGTAGCTGTGGTTGCAGGTACCGGCGGTACCAAGGCTGTGATCGCCGCTTCCGTGGGCAAGAAGGCACAGGCTGCCGGTGCTCACGCAGGCAACATCGTCCGTGCAACGGCAAAGCTGGCCGGCGGTAACGGTGGCGGCCGTCCCGACAGCGCAACGGCCGGTGCCAAGGACATTTCCAAGATTGACGGCGCACTGGCACAGGTGGAATCCATCGTGGCCGGTATGCTGAAGTAAGCACCCGATACAGTGCGAAATAAAGGAGACGATTGAGATGGATTGCATTTTCTGCAAAATTGCGGCCGGCATCATCCCGTCCAAAAAAGTATACGAAAATGAGCACGTGCTGGCATTTTATGACCTGGATCCGCAGGCGCCGGTGCACGTACTGATTATTCCCAAAACGCACATCACCTCTGCCGCAGAAATCACCCCGGAGAACAGCGCGATTGTTGCCCGGATTTTTGAAGCGGCGGCGGTCATTGCCGAAAAGCTGGAACTGAAGGACGGCTTCCGCATTGTGTCCAACTGCGGACCGGCAGGCGGTCAGTCCGTGCCGCATCTGCATTTCCACCTGTTGGGCGGCCGTGATATGACGTGGCCTCCCGGCTGATGGACGATTCCGGAGGAAAGATCATGGAAAAAAAGCAGAGATTTTACGAAATGAACATCGCGGGCTGTACCCGTCAGCTTCCGCTGTGTCCCGTCAGCGACTTTCTGGATATTGCCGCATTTATCATGTTTGATGATGTGGAGATCACGGTCAAGGCGGCGGCAGAGCTGCTGAAAATCTGTCCGGAGCATGACTATGTCATGACGGCAGAAGCCAAGGGCATTCCGCTGGGTTATGAACTGGCCCGGCAGGGCTGCGGCAAGTACATTGTCGCCCGCAAAGGTGTGAAGGTCTACATGACCGACCCGCTGGAGGTGGAGGTACACTCCATCACCACCGCGCACATCCAGAAGCTGTATCTGTCTTCGGAAGAAGCAGAGAAAATCAAGGGCAAGCGGGTTCTGATCGCAGACGACGTGATCAGCACCGGCGAATCGCTGGCGGCCATTGAAGAACTGGCGGTGCGTGCGGGCGCGATCGTTGTAGGCCGTGCCGCTGTGCTGGCCGAGGGCGATGCAGCAGAACGAAACGATATCATCTTCCTTGAAAAATTGCCGCTGTTCTTCAAATAAGAAGCAGCAACCGGCAGGGAAAAGAGGGATTCCGATTGAAGCGACCATTGGCGGTGACAGGGCTGACCGGGCTCTGTACCCAGTGCTTGTTGTTAATGGTGAAGCCGTTCTTTTCCCTGCTTTTTAGTATCGGGACCGGAATGGCTGCGCTGGGGTGTCTGTGCATTCCGGCGGTACGCAAGCGCATCACGGTATGGTGGGTTTTGCTGGTAATGGCAGTGACCGGAGGCGTGACGTGCTTCTGGCAGTACCGCGGCGAACCCGTCCGCGCATTGGACGGCAAAACGGCCGCTGTGTACGGACAGGTGACGGCGGTGGAAACCCACGAAACCTATATGGTACTGACCGTGGAAGCACGCCGGGTCATCAATCAGCGGACGGAGAAGCTGTTGGCGGAAAACATCCGCATGGTGCTGTATACCAATGACCGGGTCGATGTCCATGCGTACGATGAAGCGGAAATCATGCTGGTGGAATTGGAGGCGCCGGAGGGCGGCTTCGGCATGACTGCCCAGGGCCGTTATGCGGCGCAAGGCGTGTATATCACCGGCAGTTTTCCCGGCGACAGCCTGACAGCCCGTACCGGAGAGGAACCATGGTATGCGGTGTTCGGGCGAATCCGGCAGAACCTGTCCGGTGTATTGTATGATATTTTGCCGGAACAGTATGCTGCTCTTACTGCGGCGATGGCCTTGGGGGACCGCAGCGGACTGAGCGAACAAACGCAGCGCGATTTCCGTTTCAGCGGGTTGGGCCCTGTACTGGTGGTGTCTGGCCTGCATCTGTCAATGATTATCGGCTCTGTGCATCGTCTGCTCCGCAGATTGGTGGGTTCCATCCGGAGTTCGGTGGTTCTGACAATGCAGCTGTTCGTGGTGTTTGTGGGTGTATCCGGAAGCGGAAGCTCCAGCATCCGCGCGGCGGTTGTGATGGCTGTGTCGCTGTTGGGCGTTCTGTTGGTCCGGAGCCCGGATGCGCTTAATTCGTTGGGCGGTGCAGCAATCGTGCTGCTGCTAGTGCGTCCGTGTGTGGCGGGAGATGCCGGAGTTCAGCTGTCCTTTGCGGCAGTGGCCGGTATTCTGATGCTCGGCAGAGCCATGGACCGTAAGATGTATGCGATACTGCCGGAACGCTGGATGGAATGGGAATGGCTGCGGAGTATTCTCAGCAGCCTGAATGCGTCCATCGGTGCAACGACCTTTACGCTGCCATTGACGGCACTGATGTTTGGTTATGTGCCGGTGGTTGTCGTGTTGTCCAATCTGGTTACCGCTGTGCCCACGGCCGTGGTGCTGATGGGCGGCGTACTGACTGGCAGCCTGGGCGCACTGGGGTGGGATATGCCGGCATATCTGTGCGGCTGGATCACCGGGCAAGGTGCGCGCGTACTGATCCGGATGGCGGAAGTGCTGGCACAAGGCCCGCTGCTGTACAACGACCGCGGATGGCTGATCGGACTGGTGGCGGTAATGCTGTGTGGCATCGGATTGCTGGAACTGTTCCCGATGCACGGAAGGACCCGTCTCCGGTGGATCGCCGCAATATTGACTGCGGTATGCCTCATCGGTACGGGAATGATGATATTTCCGGATCACCGGCTCAGGGTACGCGTGGTTGATTGCGGCAATGGCATCGCAGTACAAATACGGCAGGGACACGATGCCGTGACCCTGTTGGCAGACGGTGCCCGACGGGATCCGTGGACAACTGCGCTGGCATTCGGCGGCAAAACGGCCGGAACGGTCATTTTCTTAAACGATACTTACGATGCGGATGCGGTGCGTGTTGTGACACAGATACCGTCGTATCAGATCCGGCAGGTGACGATGATTTCACCGATCCTGCCGGATGAGTGGTACGGAAGGCCGTTGCCGTGGCCGGCCGAAACGGGCAGCGACGGAGTCTGGCAGGTGGGCAGCCTTACTGTCACACGCGTTGGTGATTCCGATCCGTATTGTGTTGTGCAGAGCGGAGACATCCGTGTGCTGATCCCGCTGGATGGTGCCGATATACAGAATCTGCCGGCAATGGACACCTTTGCAACCATTGCAGTGCTGGCTTACGGGAACATTCAGAATCCGCGGAACATCCGGGCGCGGTATATGGTGTATTCGGCAAATGCTGATACCACACAAAAGCTGGTCAATGCGACCTTCGGGGTCGGGATCGCGCGGTATTCGACGGACTTGTCGGGGACAATGGAATTTATTTTTGATGAATACGGGCGGATGGAGGTCATCCGTCCATAACGGAGGTGCGGTATGGCGCAAATAACGGAAGAAACCTTTCGCCAGCAAATGAAGGCAGGGGAATTTGCCCCGTTGTATGTCATTCATGGGGAGGAATCGGCACTTGTGGCGCGGTATGCCGCGCAGCTGGAAGATAAAGTGCGTCCGGAGGAATTTCCGGAATTCAACCTGCACCGGCTGGATGGGGATGTGGGCGCGGATACCATTGCAGAGGCGGTGGAGACGCTGCCGATGTTCGGGGAGCGGACGTGTGTAGTGGTAAGCAACTACAATCCGGAGGAATCCGATGCAGCGGAGACGAAGAAAATGGAACAGCTGCTGGACGATTTGCCGCCGCACTGTACGTTGATTTTCCGGCAGGCCTCGGTGTCCATGACCCAGAAAAAAGAGAATAAAAAATGCAAGGCATTTCTGGCAGCGGCGGCCAAAGCCGGTCACGTGCTGGAGGTGCCGCGGCGGACGGAAAACGACATCGTGCGGTATCTGACGGCGTTTGCGCCGAAGCGGGGCTGTACGATGGATGCGGCAACGGCGCGGTATCTGATCGCGCAGTGCGGGCTGAACTGGGAACTGCTGCAGAACGAAATGGAGAAGCTGTGCGCGTGGACTCAGTCCGGCCCGATTACCCGTGAAGCCATTGAGACGGTTTCGGTGACGGTATCGGAAACGGCAGGGTATCGCATGGCCAATTCGCTGATCGCGGGCAACTACGACCAAGCCTATCGTCAGCTGGATCAGCTGTTGTTCCAGCGGGAGGAGCCGGTGGTGCTGCTGGCGGCGCTGTCGTCGGCATATGTGGATCTGTACCGGGCGAAGGCCGCCATTGAAAGCGGTGTGCAGCCGCTGACGCTGGCCAAACCATTCGAGTACAAGAAAAATATGGAATTTAAGCTGAAAAATGCGGCACGGGATTGCCGGAAGTATACGCTGGAGCAGCTGCGGCGGTGTCTGGAAGTGCTGGCAGAGGCAGACGAGGCACTGAAAAGCACCCGGACGGACAACCGCATCATTCTGGAGAAGTGTATGGCGCAGATGATGCTCATCGCATCGGAGCGGCGCTGAGGATATATCATGGAGAAAATCAAAATCAACGAAGTAGTCATTGTGGAGGGCAAGTACGACAAGATCCGGCTGTCGTCCCTGATTGACGGCTACATTCTGCAGACGGACGGCTTCCGCATTTTTGCCGACCCGGACAAGCAGGCGCTGATCCGGCGGCTGGCGGAAAGCCGAGGAGTGCTGGTGCTGACGGACAGCGACGGTGCTGGCATGGTCATCCGCAACCACATCAACGGCATTTTGCCGAAGGCGCAGGTGCGCCATGCATACATCCCCGACGTATTCGGCAAGGAACGGCGCAAGGCACGCCCCTCCAAAGAGGGAAAACTGGGTGTAGAAGGCATGAGTACAGAGGCGCTGGCAGAAGCGTTGCGGCGAGCGGGGGCCGGCGTAAGCGCCTCGGAGAAAAAAGAATGCATTACCAAAATGGACCTATTCGAGGACGGTCTGACCGGTGGTGCAGACAGTGCAGAACTGCGGAAACGCTTGCTCCGGATGCTGCAGCTGCCGGAAAAGCTGACCACCAATGCCATGCTGCAGGCCATGAACGGCTTTATGAGCCGGGAAGAGTACCGCGCGGCGGTGCAGCAACTGAAAATGACGCAAGGAGGTAAGGAAGATGGCGTGGAAGAAAAATGATGTGACGGAACTGGAGATTACCGGCATGACCGCCGAGGGCAGCGGCGTGGGCCGCACCGCCGACGGAATGGCGGTATTCATCAGTGGCGCGGCGGTGGGTGATGTGCTCCGGGTCAAGCTTATTAAAGTATCGAAAAATTATGCTGTAGGACGGATCGAAGCCATTCTGACAGCGTCTCCGGACCGGCAGACGGCCGATTGCCCGGTGGCGGCCCCCTGCGGCGGATGCGTCTACCGGCATATCACTTATGAAGCGGAGAAAAACATCAAGCAGCAGAAGGTCGCCGATGCCATTGCCCGGATCGGCGGGCTGCCCGAAGTTCCGGTACGGCCCATCGTGGGGGCGGTGGAACCGGATCATTACCGCAACAAGGCCCAGCTTCCGGTCGGTCGGGATGCCAGCGGCAAGCTGTGTGTGGGCTTTTTTGCGGCGCGCAGCCATCGCATCATTCCCTGCGGCGATTGCCGGCTGCAGCCAGAGGCATTCGGGAACATCATCCGGGCGTTTCTGGCTTGGGCAGAGGAAGTACACGCCCAGCCCTATGACGAAGAAAAGCACACTGGACTTCTGCGTCATCTGTGTATCCGGCAGGCCGGGGCGACGAATCAGCGCATGGTGTGCATCGTGGCCAACGGTGATCGCCTGCCCAAAGAAAAGCGGCTGGTGGAACTGCTTCGGCAGGCAGACGACACCGTCGTGAGTGTGATTCTGAATGTCAATACCAAGCGCACCAACGTCATCATGGGCGAGGAATGCCGCATCATCTGGGGCGACGGTGTGATCACGGACCGGCTGTGCGGGCTGTATTTTGATATTTCGCCGCTGTCGTTTTATCAGGTGAACCGGGAACAGGCAGAGCGGCTGTACGGCATTGCGGCGGACTATGCCGCTTTGAAAGACGGCGAAACGCTGCTGGACCTGTACTGCGGTACCGGTACCATCGGATTGTCGATGGCGGCCAAAGCCGGTCAGTTGTATGGTGCGGAAATCGTACCGCAGGCCATTGAAAATGCATGGGAAAATGCCCGGAAAAACCACATTGACAATGCAGAATTTTTCTGCGCTGATGCGGCAGAAGCGGCAGACGTACTGGCCAAGCGTGGTGTAAAGCCGCACGTGGTGGTTGTGGACCCACCCCGCAAGGGATGCAGCGTGGAAGTGCTGGAGATCATTGCGGACAAGCTGTGCCCGGAGCTGCTGGTATATGTATCCTGTGATCAGGCGACGCTGGCACGGGATCTGAAACTGCTGACAGAGATGGGCTACAAGACTCAGGAAGTCACCCCGGTAGATATGTTCCCCCGGACGAGTCATGTGGAAAGTGTCGCTTGCCTTGAAAGAAGAAAGAAATGAAGAAAGATATTATTGCTGCACACGAATATTGTACGAACAACCAAGAGCGTTTACAGAGAGATTCGGTTTGCGGATGTTTTTACTGTCTCAGGATTTTTTCTCCAACGGAAATAACAGAGTGGGTTCCTGACACAAAGGGTACTGCGCTCTGCCCGTATTGCGCGATTGATTCCGTAATTGGTGAAAGCTCAGGCTATCCGATTACAGAAGAATTTTTACAAAGAATGAAAGAATATTGGTTCTGAAATATACCTTTCTGAGCAAAACGCTCCATTTACCGCGGTCAAGGACCATACCGGGAGGAACCGGCAATGAAAGCACATGAAACACCTTATAAATTGTATCATCGGAATTACAAAAGCATCGAAGAATTATACGATGATCTGGCCGATGTGATTTTGAATATCACTTTGAAAAGCGATAAAGTCGTTATTCGCCATGATGCGGATATTCTGGAGATCGGACGCTGTCTCGGTGGTTTTCGTACATCTGTGAACGGAAAAAGAGAAAAAGGGGTGTGGGAGGATCAGGACATTTACTTCTGCGCCCTGGAGTTCGTTCACGGCCCGCAAAAAAAGCTTTACCCGCGCAAGACGGCTGAAACAGAGGGAGAACCGAAGAATATGAACGAAAACACGATACTTTATCAGATCACCGAGACCAGCAGATTCATGATGAGCTTTGTGCTGATCACGAAGGCAGACAATGCCATCGTGATTGATGGCGGGCGTCCGGAGGATATGCCGCTGCTGAAAAAATATGTGGGAGGCAGACATATTTCGGCGTGGATTTTGACACACGCACACCATGATCATATCAGCGGATTTATTTCCGAATTCAAGCGCAATCGTTTGGCTGACTTTGATGTTGAAAGCGTCTGTTATCATTTCCCGCCGTACCACGAGCTGAAAGGACGTACCGATGTTCCGGATGTACATTATTTTCATCAAGAACTGGAAGAAACGCTTCCCGAATTTCTTGAAATTGAGCCGGAACTTGCTGACATCGCACACATTGTCGCACAGGGGGACAGCGTTGACGTAGACGAATGCCGCATTGATTTCATTTATGCATATCATGACGGCTTGTTTTCCAATTTGATGAACGATGCCTCGCTGGTATTTCACATTACCACCCCCAATAAAAAGGTGCTGTTCCTTGGCGATCTCGGTCCCGAAGGCGGCGACGTGCTGTACGAGGAATCGCGCCATCTGCTCAAGGCCGACATTGTGCAAATGGCACACCATGGACACATGAATGTTGGAATGGAGGTTTATGCCGCCATTATGCCGGAGGCTTGTATGTGGTGCTGTGCAGATTGGCTTTATAACGAGCCTGAGATCCCGAAGTATCTCGAAAACCGTAAAAAATTGCGCGATATGCGGCGTGAGCGTATGTACGGCACGACCGTAACGCGAAAGTGGATGGATATTTTGGGTGTGAAAACGCATTACGTGACCAAGGACGGCACAAATATCATTCAGCTTTGATGTGCCCTTTGGTGTGTTTCCGGAAGCGAAAGGAGCAGCAATGATTTCAGACCAGAAAAGCAGATACAAATCGTGGGGCAATCTGAAAAAGCAGATGAATGATTTGCTTTGTGATTCGCTCAAAGACAAAATAACTTATTTCTACACCAGCTATCATGAAGTGCATAATGCTTATGGCAGAGCAACGATCCAATACGGGCATAAAGAAATCGCTGCTTTCTCGTGGGACAAAAAATATGAACAGGCGCAGGATATCCAAGCGCAATACCGCAAAATGGAGGATGTGCCGACCGCAATAGAGGACTACGAAGGAAGCTGGAAGGCTTATAAAACGGCCAATGAGGCGGCCACACGGGAAAAGTGGATGCCGGACTGCACGCTGTGTGAAACGGATTTTATCCATTCGGTCACCATTTATCTGAAAACAGACATCGCGGCATCGCTTCACGCCGACAATTATTTGCTGCGCGTGTTTGCTTATATGGACCGGAGAGTCGGAAAAAGAACCCTCGTCAAAATAAAAGACGAAGTAGAAAAACTGCCCGGATGGGTGAAGCAATTCTATCAGATCCGCTGTGAAGCAGAGGGGATCGTTTCCCAGTCTGCATGAATTACAAACGAATCCATTGTAATTTTGCATCAGTAAAAAAGAAAACAGCCCCTCACAGACCGCCAGAAACGGTCCAGAGGGGTTTTGTTATGCTCTGTTCGCAAGTCCTCAGTTTTTGCGGTTGCCACAAAATGTACTGAGTTATATCTTATTTTTCAAACTGTTCGAGTAAATTGGAATTGGTTAGTTTGCGGAGTTGTATTTCTTCATCAAAAAATACAAGCCAAAGAACATCATACTACTGCCAACATTCATTGCTCCCATGCCGGCAAACACA
>JAFTRF010000231.1 GCA_017462405.1 Clostridia bacterium
CGTTGAACGACGGCATCAGCAGAGGCGCACCTGCGTCAATGCACGCTTTGTATGCCGGCAGATAATATTCCCGCAGGAGATGTTCCGACAGCTCCGCCTGTGCATAATCCCGTCCGGCCTCCGCCGCTCCATACCCGGCAAAATGCTTCACACAGGTCATCAGGCTACCCGGCTTCTTCAGATCATCCCCCTGAAAGGCGCGCACCTGCGCGGCACCCATGATGCTGTTCAGCAGCGGATCTTCGCCGCAGGTTTCCATGACTCTCCCCCACCGGGCATCCCGCACGTAGTCCACCATCGGCGCAAAGGTCACATGAATACCTCCGGCCGAAGCTTCCTCCGCCGCCATCCGGCAGCATTCTGCCATCAGCGCCGGGTCAAAGGAGGCTCCCATGGCCAGCGGAATGGGATAAATGGTGCGAAAACCGTGGATGACATCCATCATGAAAATCATGGGGATCTTGTGCGGATCGCGGGCTAGATGGCGGTCTTGGATGGCGCGGGCCTCCAGCGGGGTACTGAAATTCAGCACACTCCCTACCCGGTCCAGCTGTTCTTCCGTCAGTCCAAGTTCTTCCATCGGTCCGGTGATCTCTGCCGCCGTATTCAGAAACAGTTTGCCGTTATATTGCATCAGCTGGCCGATTTTTTCGTCCAGCGTCATTTCTTTCAGAAGCTGCGTGATGTCTGCCATCGTAATCGTCTCCTTTATTGTATAATTATTTCTATTATACCGAAAACTGCCGGGAAGTACAAGCCCCTGTACCTCCCGGCATTTGTTTTTGTGATCATGAATTTTCACCGGCATTCCGGCGGCGCTGCGCGCTCCCCCGGATGCACGCCGTCAACAGCACCAGCAGCACGGCAGCGGAAATGAAGCCCGCCAGTTCACAGACGCTGAGTCCCAGCTGATACCACATCATCGGTACAGCAATATCCTCATAACGCACATTGCCTTGCAAGATTTTTGCCCACGCCATCGCCATAAGCATCGGCAGCAGCTCCGACACCGCAAACACCGCACCGCTGACCACCAGCCCCGCCCATGTCTTTCCGCACCACGGCAGAACCAGCCCGCGGTACGACCACACCGTGCCTGCCAGCAGCAGGACATACGCGCCCACGAAAAGCCACGCGATCACCACGCTTCGCGAAAATTCGACCTGCCCGCGCAGGGCGTACCAGATGAGCGAGGTGCTGACCGACGTCATCAGCCGAAGCACCACAGCCGTCAGCAGGAACAGCGTCCAGCCACACCACAGCCCGGCCCGGCGACGGCATTTCAGGCAGATCGTTCCGCACAGCACCAGCGGTACCCCGATCAGCAATCCGGTCCCGAAACCGCCCAGCACACTGAACAGCACCACCGCCAACAATCCCACCGTCAGCAAAACAAATCCGACACCCTGCTGTGTCCCGCTGATGGGACGGGCCGGCGGTGCATACGGCATAGACGCACCGTACGCCGCATAGGCCGTGGAATACGCGTATGCCGCCGTTCCGTGGTCTGCCCCGCCATCCGGCGGCGGTGCCTCCTCCGGTGTGCCGTCATCGTCCTGCGCATCGCCTTTGCCTTTGATCAGTTCATCCAGTGTCACCTCAAATACCTCGCTCAGCCGGACCAGCTTGTCCAGATCGGGCACCGAGGCATTCGTCTCCCACTTGGACACCGATTGCCGGGATACATCCAGCCGCTCCGCCAGTTCGCCCTGTGACAGATTCCGCTTTTTCCGGAGCTGATAGATCCGTTCGCCTAAATTCATACAACCGCTTCCTTTCTGTGTGGATTGTGTGTTTTCTGCCTTCATTATACGGCGGATCCGCACAAAAGTCTACCAAGAGCGCTTGGAAATTGCGCAACCAACGGTTGCATCGACAATTTTTGCACAAAAAAGCAGGCGTACCGCCCGAAAGCGGCCGCCTGCCACAAAATGCGTACTATTTCACGATTCTCTGGTCCATCAGATAGGCATGGTCCCACAGCAGCGTCACACTGCCGCTTTTCGCGACCACGCGAACTTCAATTTTTTTCGCACCATTCAGGTCCACTTCGATTTTCAGATTTTGGGTCTTGCGGTTCAGTACCGGACTGGTATAGATCTTGGTCTTGGGGGCATCTGCCTGCGTGGTGTTGTCATAAGTATATACTTCGATCACCGCCGAGCCGGTTCCGCAGCCAGCTGCAGCATCCACCGTAAAACTCAGCTGCTTCAGCCCGTTATCCGCATTCCATTCCGTCGACTGGAAGCTTGCCGGACTTCCGACCGAAGCCGTTACCCGATACAGGTTGAACGGGTCGTGCTTGACACCGTGCCGGTCGGTAACAGGGTCATTGCGGAACAGCGGGCTACCGTTCATTTCCTCCTCCATCCGGCGGGGATAGTACAAAAATTTGATATTTTGCTTATTCTCCAGGAAATTATTCAGTTTATTGCTCAAATAGCGTCGTGCCGCATCATACAGCTGCTGCGCCTCCGGTCGCCCGGAATCCGCTGCGCCAGATCAGAAATACGGTCGCAATAGCTCCATTCCAGATCGCCCATGTGCCAGCGCAGTTCCTTGCAAAACTCCTGCTTCATCGGCTCAATCAAAGAAGCTTTGGCGGCCAGCAGCTTTTCATCGTCCGGTACGTACGTCAGCGCCTGTGTGATCTTGGTCCACTTGTCCCAGTAACGCATATCTTTGTCCGCCAGTGCCTTGTCTGCCTCGCTGCGCACGTCCGCAACCAGCAGCTGCTTCCATTCCGTGTACTTGGCGGTCAGCACGGCATCGTCGGGCAGAACCTTCAGGTCATCCTCGATCCGCTTCAATCCCCAGATCAGCCCGCTCTGATAGCTGTAAATATCCGGATTGCTGTAATGCACTTCCAGAATATACAGCGTCATTTCCCGGAACGCGTTGCTGCAGCGGGTGATGGCGGTCTGTGCCTCACTGTACCGTGGGCTGTCCTTGTGCACCTGCTTGTAGCTTTCCAGTGCTTTGATATAGTCGCTGTAGGTCGCCTTCTGCTCATAAAGCAGTCCCGTTTCATAAGCATACCGGGAATCGTTGATGGCTTTCATGTGGCTGCGCTTTTCTTCCGCATCCCAGAACGTCATATCCAGTTCCGAATCCAGTACCACACGGAACACCGTCTCCGCTTTGCTGTATGCGGTTCCGTCGTCAGTGTCCTTGACGCTCATATACTGCGTATAGCGCTCGTTCATCAGTGCCGTCAGCTGTGTCTGGATCTGATCGACCAGCGCACTGGTACGGCGGATGTTCAGCATTTGCCCGCATCGTTCCGTATAATCGCTCAGTATTATCCGACCGCTGCGATATTCACTGTCCAGCTCCGCGATATATTCCTGCATCAGCGTTTCCATCTTCTGCGTGCCGTTTTCTTCCTGCTTGACCTGCATATTGTAAATATACAATGCGCGCATATAGTCTTTTTCTCTGATATGGGACATCACTTCCTGAACGGCGGAATCTTCTTCGGGTGCATTCCGCGATGCCAGCCCCCAGATGCCTGCGCCAGCAATCAGCAGCACGCTCAGCAGTGCCCCCACAATGCACAAAATCTTTTTTCGCTTGTCCGTCATATGTATGCTCGCTCCCCTCTCTTTTAATCGCCCCACACCGTCTTGACATTGGTCAGACTCAGCAGCCACTCCATCGTGTCCGCTTCCCACTTGGAAGGCACTCGTCTGGTCAGATCATGCACTTTTCCGGTGGTGTCCACACCCAGCACATGGTTGTATTCGTAGGAGAAGATCTGATCCATCATCGGGAATACCCCCAACTCCTTTTTCTGATTCAGATCGTACACCGCACCGTCACTGCGCTGCAGATAGCCATCCTGAAAAATGCGCCGAGTATGCGTCCGATATCCCTCTGGAATCTGCTTGAGCGAAAGAGCACCCTCCTCATACGTACTTGTCGTACAGGCACACAGCAGCGTACCGTCCTTTTGTAATCCGATCAGATGTCCATTGTGCTGAACGATCTGCACCACGTTTTTCCATTCTGCCACTTCTTCACGCTGGGTGGACAGTGTCGTGCTTTGCACCGAAGCCAATCTCACCGTGCCGTCAGTATACAGTACCGAAGGTACTGTGGAATCATGCCCCACGACCTGTGCGACACCGGTTTTCTTATAGTCGATTTTTTCTGCATTCCAATGATTCGTCGTTATGGTGCCGTTTCCCTTGGCATCGTAGCGCAGCATGGCGTATTCATACGGGGCCGGGAACGCACTGTACACCCACCACGACCGGAACGCGCTGACGTTGGTCTCCTTGTGGATGTACATCAGCGGATTGGTATCCATGTACAGCGATTCGGTATAGCGGACATTGCCGTTGTTCAGCAGGACGTACAAGCCGCCGTAGCCGTTATAAGCCAGCGACCGCACGCCCTTGGTGCCGTCAGCTGCAATGTACTTTTTGTAGGTGATGGTTTCTTCTTCTTTGGCCGTTTCCTTGTGCGCCGGGCTGTACCGCAGAACGCCGTTTTTGTCGATGTAGGCATACTGCGTGATGGTGCAGGTCATCGCCTCCAACCCCTTGGGGCCTTTCAGGTTGACTTTGGGGTATTTCGGTTTTTCCGGCTCGGAGGATACCGGCGGCTGAGATGACGGTGCCGAACTGACCGGGATCTCCGAAGAGGACGGGTCCGACGACGGTGCATCCGAAGAGGTCGGCACCGAGCTGACCGGTGTCTCCGACGACGACGGTGCTCCTGACGACGCTCCCGCCGGATCTTCGGCGCATCCGGTAAACAGCGTCAGTACCAGCACGAGTATGAGCAGCACTGCCCATGGCTTTTGTTTCATTGTTTTCATACACTTCACGCTTTCTTTCTCTTTGCAGTCAATATGTTGGGCGGGCGGACCAGTTGGTGCGGCATTCCTCCTTTTCTGACATCATGCGGATTCCCCTTTGATATTTATAATTATAAAATAAGCATAATGAAATGTCAATTGGGTTTACAGCTTTTGCCTTTGGTTGTAAATTGCTTCTGCAAAAATTCTTTCTACATATATAGACCTAAAACAAC
>JAFTRF010000232.1 GCA_017462405.1 Clostridia bacterium
CAAGTACCCGCCGGAGGAAAAGGAAACCCGGCTGATCGATGTGGCGGTGCAGGTGGGACGCACCGGTGTGCTGACACCGACCGGTGTGTTTGAACCGGTCACGCTAGCGGGCACGACCGTAGCGCGGGCAACGCTCCACAATCAGGACTTCATTGCCGAAAAGGACCTGCGCATCGGCGACCGCGTCATTCTGCGCAAGGCGGGCGACATCATCCCCGAAGTGGTGTCCGTGGTGGCGCACGAGCCGGATTCGGTGCTGTATCGTCTGCCGGAGGTGTGTCCTTCCTGCGGCGGCAAGGTCATCCGCGAGGCCGGAGAAGCGGCGGTGCGGTGTATCAATCCGCAGTGCCCGGCACAGCTGCTGCGGAATATCGTGCATTTTGCATCCAGAGATGCCATGGACATCGACGGCCTTGGGCCGGCGGTCGCGGAACAGCTCATCGCCCGTGGTCTGGTGCATTCCCCGGCAGACCTGTATCAGCTGCAGGCATCGGATGTGGCCGAAGGTGAGCGGATGGGTGAACTGTCGGCGGCAAATCTGATCCGCGCTATTGAGAAATCCAAGGAAAATGACCTCGGCAAGCTGATTTTTGCATTGGGCATCCGTCACGTCGGTCAGAAGACCGGCAAACAGCTGGCATCGCATTTCCGCACAATGGAACGTCTCCGCGCTGCTGGTGCAGAGGAAATTGCCGGGCTGGAGGGCTTCGGTGCGGTGCTGGCAGAAAGCATCGTGGACTTTTTTGCACTGCCGGAGACGGCGGAGCTGCTGGAACGGCTGACGATGCTGGGCGTCAATATGACCTGTCTGGAGGCGGAAAAGGGCGACTTGTTTGCGGGCAAAACGTTTGTGCTGACCGGAACGCTCCCGACCTACAAGCGTAGTGAAGCGGCGGCGCTGATCGAGCAGAACGGCGGTAAGGTGTCCGGCTCGGTGTCGAAAAAGACATCGTATGTACTGGCAGGCGAGGAGGCCGGCAGCAAGCTGGACAAGGCCAACAAGCTGGGCATCCCGGTCATTACCGAAGCGCAATTCAATGAAATGCTGAAGGGATAATCGCCCGTCGGTTCAGAATCCTGTATCGGATGTACTCCGGTACAGGATTTTTTTCGTTTGCAGGATGAAAATCAACGGTGTGGAGCGGACAAAGTTCTTTTTCAGCCGTCCGGCACATAAGAATAAAGCAATTCCGCACATATGGACAGGAGGGAGCAGCATGAACCGGGACGAGGCATTTGCACAGGCTGTCCGCAATCTGACGGATGAATGGCAGGCGGCATTGATGCGCCTGCCGGCATATGTGCGCGCATCCTGCACCGAAATTCGTCTGCGCCGGGAACGCCCGGTGGCAGTGCTGTGGCAGGGACAGGTACAGTTTTTACGGGATGGCGGGCGACTGAGCGATGTGCCGGTATCGGATTGCAGAAAAGTTTCCGCTGCCGGGTTGGAACGGATTTTTCAGCGGATGTGTGGCTATTCCGTACACAGTTGTCAGCATCAGATTTGCGCAGGTTATCTTTCGTTGCCGGGCGGCCACCGGGCGGGTCTGTGCGGACAGGCGGTGACGGAGCAGGGGCAGATCCGCACCGTCCGGGACATCTCATCCATCGTGCTCCGCATCCGGCATCGGATTCCGGAGGCCGCTTCGGAGGTGCTGCGCTATGCATCACCGCAGTATTACCGCGGGGTGCTGATTGCCGGACCGCCGGGCAGCGGCAAAACCACGATCCTGCAGGCATTGGCGGAGCGGATGTCGCAGCCCGGCGGGTTTCAGACGGCGGTCGTGGACGAAAAGGGCGAATTGTCTGGCGGAGATGCGGCGGGGGTATGCTGTGATGTGCTGTACGGCTACCCAAAGGCCGAGGGGATTCAGCAGGCGGTGCGGAATCTGGCCCCGCAGCTGCTGATCTGCGATGAAGTGGGTACACAGGCAGAATTTGCGGCGCTGGCCGAGGGAATGCATACGGGGGTGCGGATCGCGGCATCGGTACACAGCGACGACGAGCGGTCATTGTATGTGCGTCCGGTGGCCCGTGCCATGCTGAACAGCGGCGGCTTTGAGCGGGTGGTCCTGCTGGAAAAACAGCCGGGCCGGATTGCGGCGGTATATCGGGTGGAGGCGAAGCAAAGTGAAGCTTATGGGACTGATTTTACTCTTTGCCGGGTGTACGGCGTGGGGGTGGATGCGGTCCCTGCAGTTGGGTGAGTACGTCCGCTTCTGGACACAATTCCTGAATTTTACGCTGTATGCTGAAAATACACTCCGCTGTGCAGGTGTCCCCATCGGGGAGCTGTTCCGGCGCTATACCGTACAGCACCCGGATTTTGAGCCGGTAGGGGAGTGTGTGCGCCGCTGGGAGGCAGGAGCGGAATTGCCGGATGCGTGGGCGCAGGGCGTGGACAGCCTGTGGCGGGCGCATCGGCTGCCGGAGGGAGCCGATGCTTTGCTGATGGAATTCGGTGCAGGATTGGGGACAACGGATCTGGCCGGTCAGTTGAGCCATATTGCGGTGTATCGGGTACTGGGGGAAGAAAAACGGGCGGCTGCCCGGACGGACCAGGCTGCCAAAGGAAAATTGTACCCCGTATTGGGTGCGGCGCTGGGCTTGGGGTTGGATTTGCTGCTTCTGTAAGGTGTATCGAAGAAAATGTCGGTATGTTTCCAGAAGACGGAGAGGATGAGGAAGATGGAAATCGATCTGATTTTCAAAATTGCGGCCATTGGCATCATTGTGGCAGTGCTGAATCAGGTACTGGCCAAGGCCGACCGGCAGGAACAGGCCATGATGGTCACACTGGCGGGTCTGGTGACGGTGCTGAGTATGGTCGTGGCCCGGATCGCCCAGCTGTTCGAAACCATCCAATCGGTATTTGGCCTATGAAAATGCGGGAGGCGAAGGCCCATGAACATCATTGCGCTTGCGGGCGGTGCCATCGCTGCGGGGATGCTGGCGCAGCTGCTGCGGCGGACCAACCCGGAAGCGGCGGGTGCGTTGGCGGTGTGCGCCGGGGTATTGCTGTTCGGCGGTGTGCTGACCGAGGCCATTCCGGTGCTGATGGAAGCGGAAACATGGCTGCGGGATGCCGGGGCAAAAAATCCGTGGATCACCATTTTGCTCAAATGCCTCGGAACGTGTCTGGTGGTGCAGTTTGCCGCCGATTGCTGCAGGGATGTCGGCGAATATGCATTGGCCGGGCGGGTGGAATTTGCAGGCAAGGCAGCCGTAGCAGTATTGTCGATGCCCATGTTCCGCGCAGTGCTGAAACTGGCGCTGGAACTGCTGGCATAAAGCGGCATCGACCGGGATGGATCCTGCTGTTGCTGCTGATGGCGCTGATGCCTTTGACGGCTGCGGGAGCCGGAACGGATCCGCTGCTCACGGAACAGCTGACGGAAAGCGGTGCGGCGGAACTGCTGGAAATCCTGCCCGACGAAACACGGCAGCTGCTGCAGGAACTGAACGTCACGGAAATGAGCCACGAAGCGGTGTTTGACCTGAATCTGAACGGGGTGCTGACGGTTCTGCTGAAAACAGCAGGTCTGCTTACACGGGAAATCGGCGGTACAATGCTGTCCGTATGGGGCATTCTGTTGTTGTCAGCCTTGCTGGACGGTGTTCGGCCGGATGGCGGTGCATTGCCGCGGGTGCTTCATATGGCATCGGTGCTGGCCTGCAGCATGGTTTTGCTGACTCCGCTGCAAGCATTGATGAGCGAGGTGCAGACTGCTATGACGGCGACGGCTTCCTTTCAGTTGGTGTTTGTACCGGTGTTTGCGGGCATCATGGCGGCGGGCGGGCAAGCCGTCACGGCCGGGAAATATGCCACACTGACCATCGGTGCGGCACAAAGCGGCGGGGTGCTGCTGTCGTCGGTGGTACTTCCGCTTTTGCGTACCACATTGGCGATGAGCGTTGTCTCATCGGTTGCGCCGTCCGTGCGCATGGATGGCCTCTGCGATTGGGTGCGGAAGACCATGACAAATCTGCTGAGTCTGATGATGACGCTGTTTATGACGGTGTTGTCGTTGCATGGTGCAGTCGGCGGTGCGGCCGACTCGCTGGCGGATAAAACGGTGCAGTTTATCATCGGAAGCAGCATCCCGGTGGTGGGCGGTGCGCTGAGTCAGGCATATGGAACAGTACGGGGAAGCATCCGTCTGCTGAAAACGACGGTCGGTGCATTTGGTATGATTGCGGCCGGTGCGCTGATCCTGCCGCAGCTGATTTCGCTGATGCTGTGGCGTACGATGCTGGATTTGTCGGCTGCAGCCGGGGAAAGGCTGGGTCAGCGCGAAATCGGCGGTCTGCTGCGGAATATATCGGCGCTGCTTGGCGTATTGCTTGGTGTGGTGCTGTGCAGCGGACTGATGGTGATCGTGTCAGCCGGGGTGATGCTGTTGGTGCGCAGCGGCGCATGAAGGAGAGATGACGATGCGTACATGGGCGGCCGGAGTCTGTTGTGCGGCAATGGGGTGCGCGGTGCTGGAACTGCTTTTTCCAGACGGAGCACTGCAAAAATCCATGCGTTATGTAATCGCGTTGTTTTTTCTGGCGGTACTGGTTTTGCCCCTGCCGGAACTTTCGGCGGAAACACGCCGGGATCCGCCGGAAACGACGGTGTCGGAGGTAGCGACCGGAGTGGAAGAACTGCTCCGGGCACAGACGGTGCGCATGTCGGAGGAACAGCTGGCGGCATCGGTGCGCGAAATTGCGGCAGCGATTGATGCGGAACCGCAGAGCATTGAAGTTACAGTCGGGCAAGATCCGGATGGAAACTATCTGCTGACGAACATCCGGATTTGTCTGCCGGAGTCCCAGCGTCTGCTGGAAAAAACACTGGCATACCGGGTGGAGGCACAGATGAATCTCCGACCTGAGTTTGTGTATGCAGCGTAGGGACGATGCGGTCAATACGGACAATCTGCTTACATGAACGACATTGGTGCAGAGGGGGAGGTATACATGGATTTTTCAGCAGGACTTCAGCGGCTGAAAGATTGGTTGCAGGGGGAAAAGGGACGCAGGACGGTGCTGATTGCAGGCATCGCCGGAATGGTGTTGATTTGCCTGTCGGGCATCATGCCGGAAGCGTCGTCCACATCCTATGACGATGACACACCAAAAGAAACGGTGACGCTGGACCAGTATGCTGCCCGGCTGGAGGAGCGGCTGGCCGGTATTTTGTCGG
>JAFTRF010000020.1 GCA_017462405.1 Clostridia bacterium
CTGGCTTGGGTGCTGCCACCCCGGCGGGCCCGCCTGATTGCCAACGGCATTACCGGTCTGGTGCTGGTGCCGCTGGCTTCGGCGGTGTTTCTGGGACTGTTCCGACAGGAATATAACATTACTTTGCTGGCAGTGGTGAGTTATCTGATGATTTTCTTTGTGATGAATGCGCGGTAAGGCTTGCACAGCCGGGGAAAATAAGGTATAATAGAAAACAAAATGTCTAATGAAAAGGAAGAACAATATGATTTCTCCGAAGGTAGAAGAGATCCTGCTGAAGGTGCAGAAGCCGGGCCGATACACCGGCGGCGAGCTGAACAGCGTGGTTAAGGACAAAAATAAGGAGGATGTGCGGTTTGCCTTCTGTTTCCCGGATACCTACGAAGTGTGTATGTCCCATCTGGGCATGAAGATCCTGTACAGCCAGTTCAATGAAGTGCCGTATATCTGGTGCGAACGGGTGTTTGTGCCGTGGATCGATATGGAAGAAAAAATGCGGGAACGGAATATTCCGCTGTATGGTCTGGAAAGCGGTGATCCCATCCGGGATTTCGATTTCATCGGCTTCACCCTACAGTACGAAATGAGTTATACCAATGTATTGAATATGCTGGATCTGGCCGGGATTCCTCTGCGGAGCTGTGACCGCGGCGACAAGCTGGGGCAGATCGTGGTGGCTGGTGGTCCTTGCGCCTGCAATCCGGAGCCGCTGGCAGATTTCATCGACATTTTCTTCCTCGGCGAGGGCGAAGAAGTGGACATGGAAGTGATGGAACTGTACCGCAAGTGCCGCACCGAGGGTGTAGGCAAGCGCGAGTTCCTCTGCCGTGCAGCGCAGATTGAGGGCGTATACGTCCCGGCGCTGTATACCGTTACTTATAAGGAAGATGGCACCATTGCGGCTGTGATTCCGGAGGAAGGCGTACCTGCCCGCGTGCGCAAGCGCATCATGACCGACATGGACAGCAGTTACTATCCCGACAAATTCGTGGTGCCGTTTCTGGACATCGTGCATGACCGGACGGTGCAGGAGGTCTTCCGTGGCTGCATCCGCGGCTGCCGCTTCTGTCAGGCCGGCTTCATTTATCGCCCCGTGCGGGAAAAATCCCCCGGTGTCGTCAATCAGCAGGCCAAGGATCTGTGCGCCTCCACGGGCTACGACGAAATCTCCCTGTCCTCGCTGAGCACCAGCGACTACACCAAGCTGCGCCCCCTGCTGGAAGAAATGCTGGATTGGTCCGCCAAGGAAAGCGTCAGCGTGTCGCTGCCGTCCCTGCGTGTGGACTCGTTCTCCGATGACTTGGTGCAGAAGCTGCAGTCGGTGCGGCGCAGCGGTCTGACCTTTGCGCCGGAGGCCGGTACTCAGCGGATGCGGGACGTCATCAATAAAAATGTCAGCGAACCGGAACTCATTGAAACCTGCACCAAGGCATTTACCGGTGGCTGGAGTTCGGTGAAGCTGTATTTCATGATCGGTCTGCCAACCGAAACGGATGCTGACATCCGGGGCATTGCCGATCTGGCGCAGTCGGTGGTGGAAACCTATTATCATCTGCCCGATCGTCCCAAGGGCCGCGGCGTGACTGTGACCATCAGCGCATCGTCCTTTGTGCCGAAGCCGCACACGCCGTTCCAGTGGGAGCCGCAGAGCACGCTGGAAGAGCTGCGTGAAAAGCAGAAGGTCCTGCTGGGCAGCGTCCGTTCCCGCAAAATCAACTGCAATTACCACGAGGCCAAGACCACCGTGCTGGAAGGTGTGTTTGCCCGTGGTGACCGCCGGTTGGGTAAGGTGTTGCTTGAAGCCCACAAACAGGGCTGTAAGTTTGACGGTTGGGCGGATTGCTTCAGCTATGACCGCTGGATGAACGTGTTTGATGTGTGCGGCGTGTCCCCGGTGTTCTATGCACACCGCCGCCGGACCTTTGATGAAGTGATGCCGTGGGATCATCTGGACTACGGTGTGAAGAAATCGTTCCTGCAGAAGGAATGCGAGCGGGCATACGAGGCGTCTACCACGCCCAACTGCCGCGAAAAATGTTCGGGCTGCGGTGCAGCTTGCTGGAAGGCGGGTGTTTGTGTTGAAAACCGTACGAATCTGGTTCCGTAAGGTCGGAATCGCCAAATACATTTCCCATCTGGACTTAAACCGCTGTATGTCCCGCGCTATGCGCCGGGCGAAAATCCCGGCATGGGTCACCGAGGGCTTCAACCCGCACCTGTTTCTGACGTTTGCGTTGCCGCTGTCGCTGGGACAGGAGGGTCTGCAGGAATCCATGGACATCAAGCTGCCGGACGATTACGATCTGAGCGCATTGCCGGCGCAGCTTAATGCGGTGCTGCCGGAGGGGCTGGAAGCCATCCGGGCGGCCGAAGCACAGCACAAACCGGCGGCCATCGACCATGCGGTGTATGCACTGACGCTCAGCGCAGAGAAAATTGCACCGGAAGTGCTGCAGGATAAGCTGAATGCATTTCTGACTCAGCCGGAAATTGCCGTCGTCAAGAAAACGAAAACCGGCGAAAAGACGATGGACCTGAAGCCGTATCTGACCGGGATGAGCGTAGCCGCGGATGCAGACGGACTGCATCTGAAGGTGACGCTCCCGGCGGGCAATGCCATCAACATCAATCCGTCGCTGTTCATCGATGCGTTTGAAAAATACATCGGGCACGAACTGCGGGTGCGCGTCGTGCGCGAGAAAATCTGCGAAAAAGACGGAAAAATCTTTTCGTAAATGCAAAAAAATGCTTGCATTTTCAAAAACGATATGTTATAATATACGGGCATTTGGAATACCGCTGCGGAAACGGTCGCAGTGGGGTTTGATGCCCGGTCAAAAGACCGAACATTCAAAGCGGGCAGTCCTCTGTCGGAACCGGTCCGGCATGAATGTCTGAAAATTTAAGGAGGAAATATTCCATGGACGCTCTCAAAGTTATCGCTGCCGAGTCTGTAAAGGCAGAAGTGCCGGCTTTCGAAGTCGGTGACGTTGTTCGCGTTGACGTAAACATCCGCGAAGGTGAAAGAGAAAGAATCCAGAGCTTCGAAGGCACCGTAATCGCTCGCAAGGGCAGCGGTGTTGCCGAAACCTTTACCGTTCGTCGTGTATCCTACGGTGTCGGTGTGGAGCGCGTGTTCCCGATCCACAGCCCCAACGTGAAGAACGTTGTTGTGGTTCGTCCCGGCCGCGTTCGCAGAAGCAAGCTGTACTACCTGCGTGACCGCGTTGGTAAGGCTGCCAAAGTTAAGGGCCAGATTCGCTAAGCAACTAAAGGGACGTGTAACGTCCCTTTTTTGCTTTTTATACGCATTTTTTCGGGCGCAAGCCCCTTTCATAGTTCATACAGGAGGACCGGCGACATGGAAGAATTTATGACCATACAATGGTTTCCCGGCCATATGGCCAAAGCCCGCCGTCGCTTGCAGGATGCCCTGCCGCTGGCGGATGTGGTGGCGGAAATCGTAGACGCCCGCATTCCGGAGAGCAGCCGAAACCCGGAACTGGACACGCTGCTGTCCGGCAAGCCTCGTCTGCTGCTGCTGAACAAAAGCGACCTCGCGGATGCGGCCAAAACGGCAAAATGGAAAACATGGTATGCCCAGCAGGGCATCACTGCACTGCCGGTGGACTGCAAGTCCGGCAGTGGTCTCAACGCCGTATTGCCCACAGTGCGCGAAATGCTCAAAGAGCAGATCGAGAGCTGGAAGCAGAAGGGCATGGTCGGGCGCACCATCCGCATTATGGTGGTAGGCATCCCGAACATCGGCAAATCGTCGTTTATCAATAAAATGGCGAAGACCGGTGTGGCGAAGGTGGAGGACCGCCCCGGCGTGACCCGCGGCAACCAGTGGTATACCATCAGCAAGGGATACGAACTGCTGGATACGCCCGGTGTGCTGTGGCCGAAGTTTGAGGATCCCCGCGTGGGCGAGCATCTGGCGTTTACCGGTGCGGTACGCGACGAGGTGCTGGACGGCGAACAGCTGGCTGCACGGCTGGCGTGGACGCTGCTGCAACAGGACCCGGAAAAGCTGAAAACCCGATACAAGCTGGCGGCCAATGTAAAAGCGGAAAACGGCTATGAACTGCTGACCGCGATCGCAAAGCGGCGCGGGATGCTGGTGTCCGGCGGTGATGCCGACACGGAGCGTGCATCGGTGATGCTGCTGGATGAATTCCGGAGCGGCAAAATCGGGCGCATCACGCTGGAACTGCCCAACGGCTGAGGAGAAGACCATGGCGAAGCGAAAAGAAGCCGTACAGGTGGACTGGTGGGCATTTGAGCATGAAATGATGGACGGCGGCTTTGCGTC
>JAFTRF010000233.1 GCA_017462405.1 Clostridia bacterium
AGCAAATGATATTGTCTTAACATATCGTATATGATAGAATATATTTTTCTTTTTTTCAAGTGTTTTTCGGCGGATGCACGACGGAGATTGATGCAAAACGACCAGATTCTGCGTGTTCGTGACGAAATTGTTATTTTTTGCATCGCGCTTGTAATGAAGCGGAGATCATAGTATAATAAAAACGAAAACAAAAAGATCCGATGCGGGGGAGAAAAGTGATGAAGATCATAAAAAAGCGGCATCTGCACAGTCTGCTTGCGGTATTGTTGCTGATATGCAGTATGACCGCATGTGCCAATACTCCGGCCAAGGTGGAAATTCCGGAAATTTCCGGTGTGAACGCTTGCAATTACATTGCATGGAACGAGATGGATTGCAGCGATGGATATCTGGCGCTGTACAGCGAACAGCTGTTGGGTACGACGTTGACCGTATATGATGCCGACGGCCGGGTGGCCCGGATTTCCAATGCATCACAGTCGTTCCGGTTGTGTGGGACGGACTTGTTTTACATTAAATCCGACCGGCTGATGCGGCAGAATCTTCCGGATGGATACACGATGGAAATTGCCCGTGAAGCAGCGTCTTTTGTTGTTCACAAGGACAAACTGTATTATTGCACGATTCCGGTCTACAATGATGCGGCGGATGCGTATGTCAACCGGGTCTGCCAATACGATCGGAATACAGACACACACCGGACCCTGTACGAAAATGTACAGCAAGTGTTTGTGCATCGGAATCAGCTGTACATCGTGGATATGGAAGACCGGCTGCTGCTGTGCCATGAATCCGGGCAGACGGAGCCGGTGCTGCAGCTGGATCCGGATGTACGGCCCTATGAGGTGTTTCCACAGGGGGATCACCTGCTGATGCTGGATATGGTTCAGAATCTGGTGTTCATTTCGATGGAGACGGGCAAAACGGAGCGCCTGTCCATTGTGGAAAATGCGGGGGCCAATGACCGGGCTTATCTGATTTGCGACGAGACGCAGATTTTCTTCAGCTATCATGCAACCAGGACGAATGGTTCGATTGTAACCGATATCGAAAGTGAGAACAATGGCGTATGGCAGATCAATGCAGAGACGAAAGAGGTTCGGAAAATCAGTGATACATATTTTCACAGCCTGTATCTGTGCGACGGGATACTGTGGGGTGTTTCCGACGGAGAAATCTCCCGGATTGCGGTTCCGTCCGGTGGTACCGGAGCATTGGTCTGAACGGTAAACAAAAGGGTGTGCTGCAAAAGTCTGCGGCACACCCTTTTTTATAAAATATGGATCATCCGTATCGTATCATGGCGGTTTGGCGCTTCCGGTGGCGGCAGACGCCCTGTACCAGCCCGATGCCAAGATACAGACAAGCCGCCGATGAACCGCCTGCACTGAAAAACGGCAATGTGATGCCGATGACGGGGAAGACATACAGACACATCCCGATGTTGGCAATGGACTGAAATGCCAGCAAACCTAAAAAACCGCCGCAGATGTTGCGTCCCAGCGGATCCGATGCACGGATCCCGATCAGGAGGACGGCGGCCATCATCAGCGTCAGCAGCAGCAGAATGGCCATGCAGCCTGCAAACCCGAACTCCTCCCCGGCCACGGAGAAAATGAAATCGTTGTGATCCTCCGGTACCAGCGAAGCCTGCACTCTTGGCCCCTGCAGCCAGCCTTGCCCAAACAGTTGCCCCGAACCAATGGAAATTTCCGATTGCCCCTGCTGATAGCCGTAGCCCAGCGGGTCAAGCGTATGGTCAAACAGAATTTCAAACCGCTTTTTCTGGTCATTGTTCAGCACGAAATTCCATGCCAACGGTACCGCTGCCGCTACTCCGGCGATGACCAGCAAAAAATACCGCAGCTGTACGCCCGCGCAGAAGCACATGGTCAGAAAAATGAAGAAAAAAACCAGTGCCGCGCCGTCATCGCCCTGTATGTGAATAATGGCCATCGGGATGAGTGCATGCATCAGCAGCAGACAGATATGTCCGAAGGAGCGCATTTTACGGTGAATGCGGAGACCTTCGAGATGCGTGGCCAACGTCACCAGAAAGCCGATTTTTACCAGTTCGCTGGGCTGAAACGACACCCCGCCGATGACGATCCATGCGGTATCGTCGGTACCGGCGACCGTGATGCCCATCACGGAGGTCAGTGCCATCAGACCCAGACCGCCGGCCGCGATCAGCGGCCACATTTTTGACAGGCGATGATAATCGATCAGCGATACCAGTACCGCACCGGCATACCCCAGCGCGATGGCGATGCACTGCATATAAAATGAACGGGGGTTGGTGCGGTGTACGGCGCTGTACACCAGCATACAACTGAAAACGGAAGACAACAAACAGGAAATCCACAGCAAACGATCCGTTTCCCGGAAGTATTCCCGGATTCCATGAAAGAAATATCGCAACCAGAGCACCTCATTTGATGATTGATGGTACACATTATAATTGATTTTTTTGACGCTATCAAGGGGAATTTTGTGAACAGGAAAAAATGCGTGTGACCCTTTACGAAACGATAAAAAAGTGGTATACTAAAATATTGTATATGCATTATGAAAGGAGAGCCCCACGATGAAAGAAATCGACACCACCGCTTGCCTGACAGCGATGCGGGAACTGACCGAAGCCGGACACACCGTGTCGGTGCAGGTCAGCGGCAACAGTATGGCGCCTTTTTTGCGTCATGGACGGGACATCGTATGGTTCAAAAAACCGGAACGCCCGCTCCGGGTCGGAGACGTTGTCTTTTTCTGCCGCACATCGGGGCAATTTGTCCTGCACCGGATCTGCCGCATCCGGGACGGCGCGTATTACATCGTGGGGGACAACCAGACCTGGATCGAAGGCCCCGTGCAGGCCGGACAGATCTTCGCCGTTGTGGTGCAGGTGCGCCGGAAAGGGAAGATCCTGCGTCCATCGCATCCGCTGTGGTGTTTTTTTGCGGTCGTGTGGGTGCGGATGATTTTTGCCCGCAAGTTCATTGCGCAATTGTACCGATGGATGCACAAGGGGGAACACACATGAAACATACGGAACAGACGAAACCCGGCACCAGTTCCTCGTATGCGGAGCTACGGAAACGCTGGAAAAACGGCACGCTGGGGGAGGTCATTGACGACTGGAAATGGATCCTGACCTACAGCGCGCGCCACAAGGGGGCCATCGCCGTGTATCTGCTGCTGGGACTGCTCAGTACGACGCTGTCGCTGACGGGTAGCATCGTTTCCAAATATCTGATCGACATCGTGACCGGACACCGCTTTGAACATCTGCCACTGCTGATCGGGCTGATGGTGGGCAGTCTGGTATTTGAACTGCTGTTCACAGCGCTGAATAACCGCATTACCGTGCGGCTGTCCGTCCGCATTCACAATGACATTCAGGCGGATGTGTTTACCCGGATGATGGATGCAGACTGGCTGTCCTTGACGCGTTATGCCCACGGCGACCTGCTGAACCGCTTCCACAATGACGTCCGCACCGTCAGCAGCAATGCCATCAACTGGCTGCCGGGGCTGCTGCTGTCGGCATATCGTTTTATTGCGACCTTTTTTGTCATCCTGCATTACGATGCAGTGATGGCGCTGATCGCACTCAGCAGTGCGCCGGTGCTGCTGATGAGCGCCCGTTTTCTGTTGTCCCGCCAGCGCCGTCATGCGATGGCGGTGCGTGACATGAGCAGCCGGGTCATGGCCTTTGAAGCCGAGGCATTTGGCAATGTGGACACCGTCAAATCCTTCGGCATCGAGGGACAGTACGGCGCGCGCCTGCGGAACTGGCAAGCACAGATGGAGCAGACGGTGCTGAGTCAGAACCGCTTTCAGATTCTGTCCAAT
>JAFTRF010000234.1 GCA_017462405.1 Clostridia bacterium
CCGGGTCCAGTTTATTGCTGCGGGCCAGTTCCACCAGATCCTGCCCGTACTTTTTCAGCACGTCGTAGGTGCCCTCCGGCGAATCACTGGTAACACGGGTATTGCCGCGTACTGTCTGCAATGCGCTCAGAAAACCGTTGCGCTGTACGCCATATTGCTGCATCAGCTTTTTCACCGTGTCGTTCCCGTGGTCCAGCAGCGCAAGGAACAAATGCTCCACGGATACATAATCATCCTTCATGCGGTCAGCGATCTGCTCCGCACCGGTCAGCACCCGATCCACATCGGTGGCGACATAAATTTTTCCGGCCTCGCGCCCGCTCCCGGTCACCCGGTGCAGTCCGTTCATGGCTTTTTCGGCGGCGGCGGCCAATCCGTCCGCCCCCATCTTTTTCATCAGCTGAGGAATCAGTCCATCCTCCTGCTGCAGCAGCGCCGTCAGCAGATGCACCTGCTCAATCTGCATATGCTGATTGCTCACCGCCAGATCATTGGCGCGCTGAACGGCTTCCAAAGACTTCTGCGTAAATTTCTGTGCATTCATATTGCTTGCATCTCCTTCTGAAAATATCTTCTTGCTGATATCAGATGATCCATTCCATTCGCTGCAGCTCCGTCAGATAGACCTCCTGCGCCACAGGAACGGCTTCCGGCAATCCCAGCCGTGCAAAATACGCTTTCAGCACGGTATCAAACAACCGGATGTACTGTGCAACTGCCTGTCCGAGCATCCGGCTGTCCTCCCGGTTTTCCGGGATGCGGAACCGACGGCGGTAACGGTCGTTTTCGATGGCATATGGTACGACATGGCCGGGAAAATACGGTCCGAGATACGCCTCCTCCAGCCGGGCCCAAAGCAGCAGAAAGCTGCGGAATCCCTCGATCAGCTGGCGGTTCTGTGTCCGGAAGCCGACCCGCAATTCGCCGGAAGCCTCCGACTGTTCCCGGTACAGCTCCACCGTATAGCGGATACTGGGATTGTATTTGAATGCCAACGCGCTCTGCATGGCCATCATGGATTCCGACGGCATGGGCTGCATCCGGAACCCGCTGACAGCTTCCATCCATTTTTCTACCTCTTCAAAAGCGGTACGGATGCGTTTCTCCGGTGTAGTAAAAGAAAAATAATCCGCCAGTATCCGGTTGATCAGACCGGAACGATTGGTGCCGTTCTGATATGCCAGCCGGTCCACTTCTGCGACGATTGCATCATCCAGTACCAGACTGTAAACGGTTTTGCCCATAGTATCTGCTCCCTTTTGCTTTTGATGCTTTTATTGTATCCCTTTTTCGAAAACTTGTCAACTGTTTTATATAAACACAAATGCAAATTATTTGTGAACGCAAGCAAAATTCTTTTTCCCTGTACCGGTTGACGGCAAGCTGCTTTTGATATATAATGACAACAGACCATATTCATCTGATAAGGAGCGAATAACATGAACGAGCCGATTTTTGATTTGCTGAAGCCCCTTCTGCTGGAAGCTGGACGCATGATGCGGCAGGCCCACGACCACGATGTGGATTCCTCGGTACTGGTCAAGCCGGGTGATGCCAACTTCGTGACAGCCTACGACTTTCAGGTGCAGGAATTCCTCATGACCCGCATTTCTGCCGCACTGCCGGATGCTGTCTTTATTGCGGAGGAAAAGGCCAATGATCCCGCGGTACTGGCCGAAAATCATTGCTTCATCATCGACCCCATTGACGGGACCACCAATTTCATCCACAATTTCCGCCATTCCTGCATTTCCGTGGCCATGCTGACCCGCGGCGAGGTGGTGTTCGGTGCAGTATATGATCCGTATCAGAACGAACTGTTCCATGCTGTAAAGGGCGGCGGTGCATTTCTGAACGGCCGTCCCATGCACGTTTCCGACCGTCCGATGGCGCGCGCATTGGTGGCCTTTGGTACCTGCCCGTACTACAAGGACACGCTCTCCGGGCCGACTTTCCAGCTGTGCAAGGAGTTATTCCTGCGGTGCAGCGATGTGCGCCGCGCCGGTTCTGCAGCACTGGATCTGGCATACATGGCTGCTGGCCGCTGCGACATCTTCTTTGAGTTTCTGCTGTCCCCGTGGGACATTGCAGCAGGCTACCTGCTCATCATCGAAGCAGGCGGTATCATCACCGATATGACCGGCGCACCGATCCATTTTGATACGCCTTCCCCCGTACTGGCAGCGACTCCGGCCATTCATCCGGACCTGCTGGCACTGGTAAAAACGCTGTAATCCTTCCAACGTACATAAAGAAGCGCGAAAAAAGAAGCACGAACATTTCGTGCTTCCAGACTGTAGAAAAACCCAACTTTCGTTCGACGAAAGTTGGGTTTTTCTCATTTGCA
>JAFTRF010000235.1 GCA_017462405.1 Clostridia bacterium
GATTTGCATCGGGATGCCTCCGGTGACCTGAAAAATCAAATGCGCACGAAGGCGACCGTAGACGGAAAAGCTTCCGCACAGATTATGCTGGTGGTAGGTACCAACGGAACGGGGCTGAAGCATCCGAACTGGAAGGAAAATCTGGCGCTGGCATTGAAGCTGCAGGTACAGATGGAGCGGTGCGCACCCGGAATTTGCCGCAATCTCAATCTGCGGGGGCAGCGGTTCAATCAGGACAAAAGTCCCGGTGCGCTGCTGGTGGAGGTGGGTGCTGCGGGAAACACCCACGAGGAAGCGCTGACCGCTGTGGAAGTACTGGCACAGGCCATCCTCGACCTTGCCCACGGCACCGGACCGGAAGAATAAAAGGCTCCGCCGGAGGCGGAGCCTTTTGCAATATCAGTCAGTCTTTCCATTTTTTGATTAGCTCCCGAATCTGGGACGCCAGTTTGGCATTGTCCTTGTTCGTGCGGCCTTTGCGGCCCTTGACCAGCACGAGAAGTGCTTCCGCAGCCGCAAGAATCTCGCCGTAGACCGCCTTGGCGCGGGCATTGCCCCGGCTTTGCTCCCGGGCAATGGGAACCGCATCCGTGTAGACTGTCATTTTACCGGTCAGGAGGTCATACTCCGTACCGCTGTATGGTGCCTGAGCATTGTAACCCAGCGAATCCAGCAGTTGCCGGAATGCGGTGCAAGCATCATTGTCACCATGATTGATAAACACCAGATCGGGCTTTCTATGAAAGCCCTGCAGCCAGTTCAGCAGGCCATCCCGGTCCGCGTGTCCGGAGGTTCCATGGAGTGTGGCAATTTCCGCCCGGACAGTAATCTCCTCGCCAAAGAGCTTTACGGATTTTGCGCCGTTTTGCAGCCGCCTGCCCAGAGAACCTTCTGCCTGATAGCCGACAAAGAGAATCACATTTTCCGGTTGCCACAGGCCGTGCTTCAGATGGTGCCGGATGCGTCCGGCTTCGCACATACCGCTGGCGGAAAGAATCACCTTTGGCCGCCGGTCCTCGTTGATGGCCCGGGAATCATCTGCCGTGACAGACAAGGTTACACCTTCGGACCAGATAGGGTTGATTCCCTGCTTGACCAGCTCCATGGTCTTTTCATCCAGGCAGCTGATGTCGCACTGCAGGAAAATGCCGGTTGCTTCCACAGCCAGCGGAGAGTCCACATACACCGGGAATCCGTCATGGCCTGTGACAAGCCCATTCTGCTTGATTTCCCGGATGGCATAGAGCATTTCCTGAGTTCTGCCCACAGCAAAGGAAGGAATGATCACACTGCCGCCACGGTCAAAGGCCCGTTGGATGTATGTTGCCAGAGATGCGATTGCATCGGCGGATTTGTCATCGAGGGTGTTTTCCCTGCGCTCATGCAGACGATTGCCGTAGGTGGATTCGATGACCACAAAATCCGCGTCATCCACGGTCTTGGGGTCATTGATGATGGGCTGATTCACATTGCCCACATCGCCGGAGAAAACGATTTTTCGGGTCTGCCGGTCTTCGGTCAGCCACAGTTCAATGCAGGCAGAGCCAAGCAGGTGCCCCACATCTGTGAAGCGTACCACAATGCCTTCCCCCGCCCGCAGCTGCTCGCCGTAGGCACAGGGACGGAACAACCGGACAGTGCCCTCTGCATCCTGCAGGGTGTAAACCGGTTCTACTGTCGGATCACCGGCGCGCAGCGCTTTACGGTTGCGCCACTGGGCTTCCGACTCCTGAATGTGCGCCGAATCCCGCAGCATGATGTTGCACAGATTGGCAGTTTCACGGGTGGCATAGATTTGTCCCCGGAAGCCGTCCTTATAGAGTTTGGGCAGCATGCCGGAGTGATCAATATGCGCATGGGTCAGAAAAACGGCTTCGATTGTATGTGCGGCCACGGGAATGGGTACGTTTTCGAACACATCGATACCCTGTTCCATACCGCAGTCCACCAGATACCGCTTGCCGCACACCTCAAGCAGCGTGCAGGAGCCTGTCACTTCGTGGGTAGCACCGATAAACTGGATTTTCATGCGTATTCCCCCTCTCTTTTATTATAGCACAGGCACGCAGGGCGGGGATATTTCTATTTTGTAAATTTTTTGCAAAAAACCGGACACCCGAGGGCGTCCGGTTTTATCAGGTTTGCGCAAATGTGACGAACCGAGCGGGGCAGAAACGAACGCACCGCACCAATCACGCATCGGCTGTCGGTCCTGCCGGCTTACCAGTTCAGCATCCGGTTGAACAGCTCCATATAGCGTCCTGCGGGGACGTTCCAGCTGAAGTCCTGACTCATATCGGTCTTGACCAGCGCATTGAAGCCTTGACGGTTGTTGTTGTACAGGTTCAGGCAGCGCTTCACAGATGCCAGGAAATCATCGGCATTGTAGCTCTGGAAGGTGAAGCCCAGACCGCCCTCGCCATTTTCATCAGCGGGAGGAACGGTGTCCTTCAGACCGCCGGTGGCATGGACAACGGGAACGGTACCATAACGCATGGCGTTCATCTGGCTCAGGCCGCAGGGCTCGCTCTTGGAGGGCATCAGATAGATGTCACCGCCGGCGTAGATACGGGCAGCCAGACCCAGGTTGAAGGTGATCTTGGCAGCACACTGCTCAGGATACTCGGCAGCC
>JAFTRF010000236.1 GCA_017462405.1 Clostridia bacterium
ATCACCCTTCCGGCCGGTGTGACCCGGATCGGCGATCAGGCATTTTACGAATGCGGGCAACTGAAGAACATTACCCTTCCGGACGGTGTGACCCGGATCGGCGATCAGGCATTTTACGGATGCAGGCAGCTGACGGACATTTATCTGCCCGACAGCTTGATGCACATTGGTTTTGCGCCGTTTCAGAGATGTGAAAGCCTGCGTACGGTCCGGCTCCCCTCCGGCATCACAGAAGTCGCCCATTTATTTGAAGATTGTACCGGCTTGACGAACATTGCGCTTCCGGAACGGCTCACCAACATCGGAGATGCCATGTTCAGGAATTGCGAGAACCTGACAGAGTTGATTCTTCCGGCCGGTGTGACCCGGATCGGCGAACGGGCATTTTACGAATGCAAGCAATTGACAAGCATCACCCTTCCCGATGGTGTGACGCACATCGGTGCATCAGCATTCGAGGATTGTGTCAGCTTGAAGGATATTCATTTGCCCGACAGCGTGACAAATATAGAGGGACGGGTATTCCGTGGATGCCGGAATCTGGCCGACAAATGGGGGCGCATCGTCGTGCAGAATGTATTGTATGGTTATTGTGAAAGTGAAAAGACACGCACCGTCGTAATTCCGGACGGTGTGACGCACATTGCCAGCAAAGCGTTTGAGAAATGCGATAATCTGATGTGCGTGGTATTTCCGGAAAGTGTAACCAGTATCGGAAAGAGGGCGTTCGCCCATTGCAAGAATCTGACGGACATCCTGCTTCCGGAAAGCCTGACCAGCATCGGTGACGAAGCATTTGTCTGTTGCGAACGGTTAAAAAATATCGTGATTCCGAAAAGTGTGACACACATCGGCAAATATGCGTTTGAATATTGCATACGGTTGCGGAGCATCACGATCCCGAACGGTGTGAGGAAAATCGGTGACGGCGCGTTCTATGGATGCGATATGCTGAAGTCAGGTGTTCCGTTTTGACCGGAGCGTCATCCCCTGCAGATGCAAATAACGGGTATATTGCCCACTGCTTACCAAGGAGGTCGCATCATGAATTTTCAATTGCTGAAAAATTTTATGGATCATCTGACCGCGGAAATCGTGCCGGGCAATGCCGTGTGCGTGTATGTCCGCGGGCAGGAGGTCTTCCGCTATGCGTCTGGTTATGCGGACATGGAAAACCGCATCCCGATGACCGGCGACGAACTGCTCAACATCTATTCCTGCTCCAAGGTGGCGACCGCTGTGGCGGCGGCCCAGCTGGTGGAGCAGGGGCGCATCCTCATCAACGATCCGCTGTGCGACTATCTGCCGGAATACCGACAGATGCAGGTCAGACAGCCCGACGGGACGACGGCACCGGCGAAGCAGCTCATCCGCATCGGGGATTTGTTCGGCATGACCGCCGGATTCGACTACAATCTGCGTTCCCCGGCACATAAAAAAGCAAAAATGCAGACCAACGGTGCGATGGACACCGTCACCGTGGCACGGTGTATGGCGGAAAACCCGCTGCTGTATGAGCCGGGCACCGGCTGGGAATACAGTCTGGCGCATGATGTGCTGGCGGCGGTGGTCAGCGTGGTCAGCGGCATGAAATTCCGCGATTACGTGCAGCGCAATATTTTTGAACCGCTGGACATCTGGGACGCGCATTATCACCGTACACCGGAGGTAGAGGCACGGATGGCGCAGCAATATCGCCTGTGTCCCCGCAATGCACCGGAGCTGGACAGCGTGGCGGCCCAGCGCGGGCGGCAGACCCGGAATGGGGTCATCGTCAATGTGGGACCGTCGGTGGGGAGTTTTGTTCCCGGCCCGGAATACGACAGCGGCGGCGCCGGAATTATCGTGTCTGTGCCGGAATATGCCAAGCTGGCGGCGGCGCTGGCCAACGGTGGTCTGGGGGCAAACGGACAGCGCATTTTGTCCCCGGCAACGGTGCGGCTGATGCATACCGATCGTCTGACGACGGCAACACGCTCCGGCTACAACTGGGAGCATCTGCAGGGCTACGGCTATGGGCTGGGTGTGCGTACACTGGTGGATCCTGCCGCAGCGGGCGCACTGAGTCCGGTGGGTGAGTTCGGCTGGGGCGGTGCCGCGGGTGCGACGCTGCTGGCGGATACCCGGTACGGTGTGGGCGTGTTTTATGCGCACCATATGCTGAACCCGCAGGAATGGTACTACCAGCCGCGTCTGCGGAATGTGGTCTATGCCGCGCTGGAAGCATGAGACGGCCGGATCGGCGGACCGCAGGATCCATCCTGTGGAATTCTTCCACATACAAAATACATAAAGGAGAAATAGTATGCGTTTATTGTTCAAACAGCGTCTTTTTTCGTGGCTGGACAGCTACGACATTTACGATGAATCCGGCAATGTGGCGTTTACCGTCCGTGGTCAGATCGCATGGGGCCATTGCCTGAAAATTTATGATGCATTCAACCGGGAGGTCGGTACCATTCAGGAAAAGCTGTTCACATGGCTGCCTGCTTTTGAAATGTACGAGGGAGATCGTCTCATCGGCACCATCCGCAAGGAATGGACGCTGTTCCGCCCGCGGTTCAGCGTGGATTGCCGCGGATGGGAGATGGAAGGCAGCTTCATGGAATGGGACTACGACATCCGTGACCCGTTCGGGCTGTGTGTGGCCTCGGTCAGCAAGGAACTGCTGAATTGGACGGATACCTATGTGATCGACGTGGCGGACCCCGCCGACGCACTGCACGTGCTGATGCTGGTACTGGCCATTGATGCGGAAAAATGCAGCCGTTCGGACTGAAAAACAAATAAACAAACGGACCGGTCCCATGTTTCGGGACCGGTCCTTGAGACTGTCGAAAAAGTCCATTACAAGACATGACGGTAAAATAATATACAAATGCGATGGCAGGTCTTTAACCCTCTCCGTCAGCCCTACGGGCTGACACCTCTCCCGAAGGGAGAGGCAAGGAGGCTTTTCAAAGTTTTAAGCCCGTTTCTTGGCTCTCCCTTTGGGGGACGATTCCCCCACGGTGTGGGGGAAATGTCACGCAGTGACAAAGGGGGACGGCCGCCGTAAGCGGCTGTCGAGCAAAGCGAGACTGAGAGGGCGAAGTCGGCAACGGCAAAAATCCTCATTTGTGCATCTTGACTA
>JAFTRF010000237.1 GCA_017462405.1 Clostridia bacterium
CTGGCGGATCGTCCGGTGCTGAAATCTCCGGAGGGTCTGCTGAATGCGGCGGAACAACGGCTGGATGATGCCGTAGAACGGCTGCAGCGGGCCGGGAATCATCTGGTGGACGGACAAACTCAGCGGCTGGCACAGCTGGCCGGAAAGCTGCATACCCTGAGCCCGTTGCAGATACTCGGCCGGGGCTATGCGGCAGTACGCAAGGACGGCGAATGGCTGTCCGATGGCGGCGATCTGCAGCCCGGCGACGGTGTGACCGTCCGGTTTTGCGACGGAGAGGCAGATTGCACCGTGACACAGGTGCGATCGATGGAGGAATAAAACCATGGCCAAAAAGGAATCATTTGAACAAGCCATTGCCCGGCTGGAAGAAATCGTGGTGCGGCTGGAAAGCGGAACCGAACCGCTGGACAGCGCAATGAAGCTGTTTGAGGAGGGAACCAAGCTGGCTGCATCCTGCGAAACCCGCCTGCGGAATGCCCGTCAGAAGCTGACGGTGCTGACTGCAGAGGAGGAGAACGAAGCGTGATGGCATGCTCGCTTGCAAAGTGCGGCAAAATATGCTATAATCAAACGACAAAGTCTGAAAACAGAAAGAAGCGATGAATGGTTATGGAGCGTTTACTGGATAGAATCAACAGCCCGGCAGACCTGAAAAAGCTTTCGGTGGATCAGCTTCCCCGGCTGTGTGCGGAAATCCGCACAATGCTGGTGGAGACGGTCTCCCGTACCGGCGGCCATTTGTCGTCGAATCTGGGGGCAGTGGAACTGACCGTGGCTTTGCATTATGTCTTTGATGGTCCCAAGGACCAGATTATATTTGATGTGGGGCATCAGTGCTATACGCACAAGCTGCTGACCGGGCGCCGCGATCGCTTTGCGACGCTGCGGAAGGAAAACGGCCTGTGCGGATTCCCGCGGCGGGAGGAGAGCCCCTACGATCCTTTCAACTGCGGCCACAGCAGCACCGCTATCCCGGCGGCACTGGGTGTAGCAGCAGCGCGGAAAATGCGGGGTGAGGATGGGCACGTCATCGCACTGCTTGGTGACGGTGCGCTGTCCGGTGGTCTGGCCTACGAGGGCCTGAACAACGCCGGACGCTTCAAGGGCCGTCTGATCGTGATCCTCAATGACAACAAAATGTCCATCAACCGGAACGTGGGTGCAATGGCCCGCAGTCTGGCGGTCATGCGTACCCGTAAGGGTTACCGCGCCATGAAAAATGGTGTGGAATCCGCATTGAACAAGATTCCGCTGGTGGGCGAACCCCTGCGCAACGGTGTGTCGGCCGTCAAGGGCATGATGAAGGATGCGCTGTATCATTCCAATATTTTTGAAGATATGGGCTTTTACTACATCGGGCCGCTGGACGGTCACGATCTGCCCACGTTGATCCGTGGTCTGACGATTGCCAAGCTGCAGAACCGTTCGGTGCTGATCCATGCCTGTACGCAGAAGGGCCGCGGTTACGTGCCTGCGGAAAAGAACCCCAAGGACTTCCATGGTGTCGGCATTTTTGACATTGAAACCGGAGAAAAGAAACACGCCTCCGAAACCTTCTCGGATCGTTTTGGCAGCACGCTGTGCAAGATGGCGGCCAATGATGACCGCATCTGTGCCATTACGGCGGCCATGAAATCCGGTACCTGTCTGGATGCGTTTTCGACCCGCTTTGCCAGCCGTTTCTTTGATGTAGGCATCGCGGAAGAGGGCGCGGTAACTTTCGCGTCCGGTCTGGCACAGGCCGGTCAGATCCCGGTGTTTGCCGTTTATTCGACTTTTTTGCAGCGGTCGTATGACCAGCTGATTCACGATGTAGCCATGCAGCGGCTGAAGGTGATTTTCGCCGTAGACCGCGCCGGATTTGTGGGCGACGACGGCGAATCGCATCAGGGGTTGTTTGATTGTGCGTTTTTGACGACGGTACCCGGCATGACCGTGTATGCACCGTCGTATTACAATGAACTGGATACCATGCTGCACCGGGCAATGTATGAACTGCCCGGCGCGTGTGCGGTGCGTTATCCGCGTGGCGTGGCGCCGGCAATGCCGGAAACGGGCTTGTCCGGCGGTACGACGGACTTCGACTGGCTGCCTGCGGAGAACAGCGACCTGGTGCTGGTGACGTACGGACGGGAATTCGGCCGTGTCTGGGAGGCGGTGCAGCAGCTGAAAGCAGAGGGCGTAAATGTCTCGGTGTTGAAGCTCAACTGTGTGCATCCCATTGCACCGGAGGCGGTAAAGCGGGCGTGCGGCGGCAAAAAGATTTTGTTCTTTGAGGAAGGCATCCGCAGCGGCGGCATCGGGGAACATTTCGGAGGCAAGCTGCTGGAATGCGGTTATACGGGCAGATACCGTCTGATCGCGGTGCCGGATTGCTTTGTGGCACAGGCTTCGGCAGACCGGCAGTGCGAGATTTACGGCCTTGACCCGGCCGGTGTGGCAGAGACAGTACGCCGGGAGATCGCAGAATGAACGAAAAAAAGCGGCTGGATTTAATTCTCGTGGAACGCGGGCTGGCCCGCAGCCGCGAGGAAGCGAAAAGCCTGATCAAGTCCGGAGGGGTGACGGTCAACGGTGCGCCCCAGACCCGGCCCGGTGCGGACGTACCGGAAGAAAGCGATATCTGTGTGACGGCGGAACGGATTCCGTACGTCAGCCGGGGCGGTCTGAAGCTGGAAAAGGCACTGCAGACCTTCCGCCCGGATCTGACGGATAAGATCACCATGGACATCGGCGCTTCGACCGGTGGCTTTACGGATTGTATGCTGCAATCCGGGGCACGCAAGGTGTATGCCGTGGATGTCGGCACCGGACAGCTGGCGGAATCGCTGGTGAATGACCCGCGTGTGGTCAATCTGGAGCAGACCAACATCCGCGCACTGCAGCCGGAGCAGGTGGAGCCCATTGACTTTTTCAGCACCGACGTGTCTTTTATTTCACTGACGCTGGTGCTACCACAGGCATACCGTCTGCTGAAAGACGGCGGTGAAGGCATTTGCCTGATCAAACCGCAGTTTGAGGTGGGCAAAGGCCGTGTCGGCAAAAAAGGCGTGGTCAAGGATCCGAAACTCCACGAGGAAGTGCTGCAGACGGTGCCCCGTATGGCGGCGGCACTGGGATTTGCGGTGCTGGGACTGGACTTTTCGCCCATCCGCGGACCGGAAGGCAACATTGAATATCTGATGTACCTGCGCAAGCAGGAGGTGGGAGCCGTTTGCTGGCGGGGCAATGCGGCCGAGCTGGTGCGGAAAGCGCACCGCACGCTGAAAGCATCGGAAGAACGATAAAAAAACATACTGACGAAAGGCGTGAACGAGCCATGCATATTGCGGTGATTCCAAACCCCGATAAACCCCATGCGCTGTCCTACGCAGCGGAAATCTGCCGGGTGCTCAACGAAGCTGGCGGCCGTCCGCTTATGCTGGAGGCCCTGCGGCCGCTGACAACCGGCATGGAGAC
>JAFTRF010000238.1 GCA_017462405.1 Clostridia bacterium
CTGCGCCATAAGTCTGCAGGGCCTCCAGGGGGTCTACGGCGTTGCCCTTGGACGTGGACATCTTCTGACCGTTCTCGTCCTGTACGTGACCCAGCACGATGACGGTCTTGTCCGGGGCCTGGTTGACGATCAGCGTCGAGATGGCCAGCAGCGAATAGAACCAGCCGCGGGTCTGGTCCACGGCTTCGGAAATGAAGTCTGCGGGGAACTGTGCTTCAAACAGCTCCTTATTTTCAAAGGGATAGTGATGATGTGCGAACGGCATAGCACCGGAGTCAAACCAGCAGTCAATAACCTCAGGCACACGCTTCATTTCACCGCCGCAATCGGGGCACTTCAGCGTCACCGCATCGATGAAGGGGCGGTGCAGTTCGATGTTGTCCGGGCAGTTGTCGGACATGGACTTCAGTTCCTCGATGCTACCGATGGCGTGGCGCTTGCCGCAGGAGCATTCCCAGATGTTCCGCGGGGTACCCCAATAGCGGTTCCGGCTGATGCCCCAATCCTGCACGTTTTCCAGCCAGTCACCGAAGCGGCCCTTGCCGATGCTCTCCGGGATCCAGTTGATGGTGTTGTTGTTGCGGATCAGGTCCTCACGCACGGCGGTCATGCGGATAAACCACGATTCTCTTGCGTAATAGATCAGGGGCGTGTCGCAGCGCCAGCAGAACGGATAGTCATGCTCAAACTTGGGCGCGTCGAACAGCAGACCCTCGGCCTCCAGATCACGCAGGATCAGCGGATCGGCCTTCTTCACGAACAGGCCGTCATACGGCGTTTCGGGGGTCATGGCACCCTTGCCGTCCACGAACTGCACGAACGGCAGATCGTACTTGCGGCCCACCTGAGCGTCGTCCTCACCGAATGCCGGTGCGATATGAACGATACCGGTACCGTCGGACATGGTAACATAGGTATCGCAGGTCACGAAATGGGCCTTTTTCTTCTGCTTGTCGGCCACAGCAGCGGCGCAGGCAAACAGCGGCTCATACTCGCGGTATTCCAGTGCAGTACCCTTCATGGTTTCCAGCACTTCGTAAGCCGGCACTCCCTCGGAGCCCAGCTTGCCCAGTACACGATCCAGCAATTCCTTGGCCATGTAGTACACGTTGCCGTCGGCAGCCTTGACCTTGCAGTAATCTTCGTTGGGGTTCACGCACAGTGCGCAGTTGCTGGGCAGAGTCCACGGGGTGGTCGTCCATGCGAGGAAGAATGCGTTTTCGCCCTTTACGCGGAAGCGTACCACAGCGGAACGCTCCTTCACAGCCTTATAGCCCTGTGCCACTTCGTGGGAGGACAGTGGCGTACCGCAGCGGGGGCAGTACGGCACGATCTTGAAGCCCTTGTACAGCAGACCCTTGTCGTGGATCTGCTTGAGTGCCCACCACTCGGACTCGATGAAGTCGTTGTGATACGTGACGTACGGCTGATCCATATCGGCCCAGAAGCCAACCTTGCCGGAGAACTGCTCCCACATGCCCTTGTACTTCCAGACGCTTTCCTTACACTTGCCGATGAACGGCTCCAGACCGTACTGCTCGATCTGCTCCTTGCCGTCCAGGCCCAGCAGCTTTTCTACTTCCAGCTCTACGGGCAGACCGTGGGTGTCCCAACCGGCCTTCCGGGGCACCATGCAGCCCTTCATGGTGCGGTAACGGGGAATCATGTCCTTGATGACACGGGTCAGCACGTGGCCGATGTGGGGTTTACCGTTTGCGGTAGGCGGGCCGTCGTAGAATACATAGGGGTCGCCCTTGGCGCGGCTGTCGATGGATTTTTTGAAGATGTCGTTGTCTGCCCAGAACTTCTCAATAGCGGCTTCCCGCTCCACAAAGTTCAGGCTGGTAGGTACCTTCTGATACATTTCAGATGTTCGCTCCTTGTAAACAAATTTTCGGCACTCCATACATAAAAAAACGGCTTTCGCCCCCGAAACAGGACGAAAGCCGGAAA
>JAFTRF010000239.1 GCA_017462405.1 Clostridia bacterium
GCGAAGCGAGGCTGAGAGGGCTTCTTTGGTATCGCATAAATCCCTAAGTTGACAGCATTGACAGAGGGGGACGTTAGCTTCACGATCTTCTCCGCAGGCGCCTTGCTCTGTTTCCCGCTCAGCCCACTTGCCTCTCCCTTTGGGAGAGGTGGCAAAAATCTCTGATTTTTGACGGAGAGGGCTTGCAGTCGCCGCAAGACCTCTCCCCCACGAAAAGAGGCACCGCGATTCCTTGCGGTGCCTCCGGAGCAATATTGATTTACAGGAACATTTTCCGCTCGACGGTTTCCCGCGCGGGTTCGCAGATGGCGAGGAAGATCAGCACCGCACCGATGAAGCCCAGCGCCGTACAGGGATACATCGACCAACCGAAAATACGGGCCGTATGGAACGTGACATGCAGCAGGAACTCCAACAGCACCGTCAGTCCGCCCAGCAGAATACACGCACCGCCGAAAATGTACAGCCGACCGCGTTTCAGGTATCGCAGCAGTGCCGTCACGGCGGTGACGATCAGTGCCAGCCCGCCCACGACCGGGAACGCAAAGGTCAGGAACCATTCACCCTGCACCGTCCAGTCAATGTACCACAGATAGGCCAGCACCGCCGCAAAGAAGCCCGGCACAAAGCACACCGGGTTTGGCTTGCGGAACCACAACGGCAGCGCAACGGCAATGTAGGCAAGCGCCAGCCCGCCCACGACGTAGCCTGCCCATGTGACCGTGTGGTTGAACTGCACATCGCATTCCACGACCAGCACCGCCGGCAGCAAAAATAAAAACGTGATGATATATTGCAGCAGAAACGACCGCTTCCGCTGGGGGGGATGTCCCTTTTCCGTGGGATACAGCGGGGTTCCCGCTCCCTGCTGCACATCGGGATGATAGACGACCGTCCCGCACAGCGGGCAGCTTTTTTCGGTATCGGCGAGTTTTACGCCGCATCGCACACAATACATTACTGCGCCTCCCTTGCATTGCTCTGCACCTCGACCGTCAGCCCCATGTCGCGGAGCACTTGGTAAAAATGCAGTTCCAGACCGGATTCCCGGATGTTGCGGATGATATTGATGTACAGGCTGTCCCCGAAGGATACTACACCCACGTTGGACGGGCCGCTGGACTGTACGCCCAGAATGAAGTCGAACCGCTCCACATAGGGCATCATGACCTCCGGCAGCTTCACCTGTCCCAGATTGGACAGGCTCAGACAGGCCTTGCATTCACCGACAGCATCGAACACCATCTTCATGACGAAATTTTTGATGAACAGCGGCATGACCTTGACGATCAGGCTGCGCTCGTTGCCGACGTTGGTGGCAATGCGCATACTCATCCGCTTGGGGGTGATGTCCGCGCCCATGTGGTGATGCACGGCTTTCGCAATTTCGTCAAACGAATATTCGCCCAGCCGCGGCAGGATCTCCGGCGTGGTAAACAGCACGAAATTCCGCAGCGTTTTGCTGGGGAACAGCCGCCGCAGGTTCACCGGGATCAGCACCTTGATCGGCAGACGCTTGCGTCGGTCGGGGCACAGCTCCTTCTGATAATTCTGCAGCGCCATCATCATGGCGGCGGCCAGAAATGCCGTCAGCGTCAGCCCGTGGGCCTTGGCCTGTGTCAGCACATCCTTCACCGGCAGACGCAGGCACGTGATGTGCAGAAATCCGTCCTTTTCCGGGGTACCACTGAGCCGCCATGCCGTCCGTTCGCTGCGGCTCTGGCTGACGGCGCCGCTGTATTTCTGAAAGCTGTCCTCCAGTTCATCCGGAGAGGGATCCTCCAGCCGCCCCAGCACGCCCTGCTCTGCCGGGACGTAAATGCCGTATTTCTGCTGCAGATACTCTGCCGTCAGGCTTTTCAGGAATACCAGACCGCCGTTGCCGTCCGTCAGCGAATGGAAAAATTCCGTCGCAATGCGGTTTTCGTGGACGATGACCCGGAACGCGCATTTCCGGGTGTCCTCCGCCGTCATGCGGGTCAGGGGGTAGGCGTACTCCTCCTGAATAACGGGGGCACGCTCCAGTTCCTGCAGATAATACCAGAATGCACCCTTCCGCAGACGCGCCGCCATCGCCGGGAAACGGCGCACCGTCACGTCCAGCGCGGATTGCAGCACCGGTACATCGACTTTTTCCTTCAGCGTGACCGACAGGCGGAACACGTTGCTCCAGTCGCGCCGCCGTGCCGCCGGGTAGATTTTTGCGGCATTGTCCAGCTTGACCCAGCGCAGCTTGTTGGCGCGCACCATTACCCGGTCCAGAAACCGGTTCATGGTGTCGAAGTCCTTGCGGTCCTCCTCCAGCCCGTACATCAGATAGCCGTGCCACCGGTCCTCCGTGACGACCAGCTGGCTTTTGCGGCCTTCGCGCAGAAGCCGGTCGTGCATGGACCGGGCATCACTGAGCATGATCTCGTCGCCGCCCACATAAATCAGCGCCGGCGGCATTTCCGACAAATTGCCGAACAGCGGCGAGGCCAGCGGGTCAAGCCGGTCATCCACATAGCTGTCCGCGTAGAAATTCAGTGCTTCCTCCGTCATGCTGGGGTCTATGTGGCGGTTGGCCTCGTAGCTGGGGCCGGACAGCGTCAGATCCGTCCACGGCGACAGCGCAACGATGCCGCAGGGAAGCGGCAGCCCCAGTTCCTGCAGACGCAGGCACAGCGAGAAGCACAGACCGCCACCGGCGCTTTCGCCGCACAGTGCGATGCGATCCGGCGTGTAGCCTTTGTCCATCAGATAGCGGTAAGCTTCCACCGCATCCTCCACCGCCGCCGGGAACGGATGTTCCGGTGCCAGCCGGTAGGCCGCACAAAAGACCCGCACACCGGTCTGCACCGCCAGCA
>JAFTRF010000240.1 GCA_017462405.1 Clostridia bacterium
ACCGGAGGTAGACTCCCGACCGATATAAATATTATCTGCAACGGTCAGATGCTGCATCAGATTCAGCTCCTGATGCACGATGCAGATGCCGCGATCCTGCGCGTCTCTCGGTCCGTTCAGCTCGATCTGCTCGCCGAAATACTCGATGGTACCGCCGTCTTTCGGATAGATACCGGTTAGAATCTTCATCAGCGTAGATTTGCCGGCACCGTTTTCGCCGACCAGCGCCATGACTTCACCGCTGCGTACTTCCAGCTGCGCATCGTCCAGCGCGTGAACACCGGGGAAGTATTTCTGGATGCCCTGCATCTTCAGAATTGTTTCACCCATTCCAACATCACCTTTCCTATCAGTTCTACTTCGTGGCTGCCGCCGGGGAGGGCAATGGATATTGCCCGTTTGGCCGTCATGCACAAACGCGAAACGTTTCGCGTATGCACGTTGCACATAAGGTGAGGAACTTCGCCGGATTTCGCTGCTACTTTCTTGTGAAAGTGCATAAAACCCGTTGCGTATGCTCCTGTTTACTCCTATACTATAATAAACTTTACTAAAAAAATCAAGCTATTTTTTCAATTTTTGTATTGACAGCACAAAATTGTTTTTATATTCTAACTATAGTAAGCGTGGGATGATCATACGTTTAGCGCGAAACGATTCGCGCTTTTGTGGGGAGGAACGCGATGGCAACCATCAAAGATGTGGCCCGAATGGCCGGTGTGTCGGCCTCCACCGTTTCCAAGTACATAAACGGCGGTCACCTGCGGCAGGAGAATGTGGAGTCCATCCGCAACGCCATCGATGCGCTGGATTACCGCGTCAATCCCTTTGCCCGCAGCCTGAAGGCCCAGCGCAGCCGCTCCATCGGCATCCTGCTGCCGGATATTTCCGCGCCCTTTTACGGAAGTGTCGTCATGGCGCTGGATAAGTGCTTCCGTGAGCACGGCTACCATACGCTGATCTCCTGTTACGGCTCCAACCATGGCTTAGAGCGGGACAACCTTAGTTTTTTGATCACAAATGGGATTGACGGTCTTATTTACATACCCGAGGATCTATCTGCTGATGAATTCTATGAGCTGACCGGCAATTTCAGTATCCCCACGGTGCAAGTGGACCGGATCATTCAGGGCGTTGCCAGTGACGCGGTGCTGGTAAACAATACGGACGCGGTGTATCAGGCGGTATCTTTGCTGGTGCAAAGGGGACATCGCCGCATCGCAGCTATTACAGGGCCGAAATCCGTCTTCACCGCGAAGGAGCGGCTGGTGGGGTATCTGCGGGCCCTTTCTGATCATGGCATTTTATATGACGATGCGCTGGTCATCAGTGATGAAAATGATTTTGCCACCGGCTACCGGGGATTTGAGGCGCTGATGGCACAGCTGGACCGTCCTACGGCGATCTTTACCACCAATTATGATATCACCATCGGTCTTGTGACCGCTGCCCGGGAGCAGGGAGTCCGCATCCCGGAGGATCTGGATATTTTTGGATTCGACTGCGTGGAGATCTGCACCATGATGAAAACGCCCCTGCCGGTGGTGCATCAGCCGGAGCAGGAGATCGGTCAAACCGCTGCCGGCTATCTCATTGACCGTCTGGAGGGCTACGGTGGTCTGCCCCGGACTACCCGCTTAGAATGCCGGATCGAGCCTTCCGGAACGATATAACAGCACATTGTGCTATTATATAATGTATATCAATACGACCGCAGATGTCTGCGGCAAGAATCAGGAGGAATAAATTATGGCAAAAAACAGATACATTGGCGATTATCCCGTTATTGGTATTCGCCCCATCGTTGACGGCCGCCGGGGGCCCATGATGCTCCGCGAATCTCTGGATCCGCTGGTATGGTCCATGGCAGAAGCTGCAAAGAAGCTGTTCGAGGAGAACCTGTTCTACTCCAACGGCGAGCCCGTAAAGGTCGTCATGGCTGACACCTGCATTGGTCGTGTTCCCGAAACTGCCGCCTGCGCCGACAAGTTTAAGAAGGAAGGCGTCTCCATCACCCTGTCCGTCACTCCCTG
>JAFTRF010000241.1 GCA_017462405.1 Clostridia bacterium
ATTGTTATGAAAATTGAGACTGAGCCGTTTCTCTATGCGCCGGTGCAGCCGGAGCAGGATGCCGGGCGGGTCTCCTTCTGGCTGGACGGTGCGCTGATCGGTGAAAGTGCATTGCTGACAACGGAAAATGTGGAGTATGTCCGCCGGAAAAGGCCGTGGTGGCAGCGATGGTGGGATACATTGCTGCAATGGCTGGGTGTGGGCGATTGATCCGACCGCACGGGTATTCAATCAACGCATGCTGCCGCAGATAACGACACGGATCATTCCGGTTCCGGATGACGATTTGAAAAAAACAGAAAAGGCAAGGTGAACTTGTTTGAAACAACAGGATGTTCGTTTGCAGAAATTTTTGGCGGATTGCGGTGTGGCATCCCGCCGTAAGGCCGAAGAAATGATTGAGAGCGGTGCTGTCCGCGTCAACGGCCAGACCGTACCGCTGGGTACCAAAATCAACCCCGATACGGATAAAGTCACCGTACACGGCAAACGTGTGGTGCAGAAAAAAGGCAACACCTATGTGATGCTGCACAAGCCTCGCGGCTTTGTGACCACGATGAGCGACGAAATGGGCCGCAAGTGTGTGGCGGAACTGGTGGAAAATGTAGAAGCACGTGTGTATCCGATTGGCCGTCTGGACCGGGAGTCGGAGGGTCTGCTGCTGATGACCGACGACGGCGCATTTGCTCAGATGCTGATGCATCCTTCCCGTCACATCGGCAAGACCTACCGTGTCACGGTGCGTCCCTCGGTCAACGAGGACCAGATCGCCGCACTGTCCACCGGTATGATGATCGAAGGCTACCGTACCGCACCGGCAGATGTGCGCATCGTGACCCGTGAACCGGAACGTGTGGTGCTGGAAATCGTTCTGTACGAGGGCCGCAACCGCCAGATCCGCAAAATGTGTGAGGCACTGGGGCTGGAGGTCGCCCGTCTGAAGCGCACTGCAATCGGCAATGTGAAGCTGGGGATGCTGAAGCCCGGCGACTGGCGGATGCTCAGCGAAAAGGAAGTGGCATCGCTGAATGCGCTGGCCAAGTCCTCTCTGACCAAAGAATAATCTTCTGCCCGCAGCGCACGTTGTACACGGCGTTGCGGGCAGAATTTATGGCTAAAAGCACTCCGTAAAATGCCGAAATATTCAGTATTTTACATGAAAATCCGGCAAATCGGTTGACACATCTGCCCTGAAACTGGTACAATAAGCAGAGGCATAAAAATCTAGAAAATGGGTTGAGGAATATGATGAGAAGCATGACCGGCTATGGCCGGATTCAGCAAACAGTCAATGGCATGGACATCACCATCGAAATCAAATCGGTGAACCATCGCTACTACGAGTTTACGTCCCGCATTACCCGTGGGTACGGTTTTCTGGAAGAGAAGATCAAGAGCTATCTCCAGACCCGCATCTGCCGCGGTAAGGTGGACGTCTATGTGGAAGTGCAGCAAATCGACGAAGTGTGTGCCGAGGTGGCCATCAACCATTCTCTGGCGCAGGGCTATGTCAATGCATTGCGGGAACTGGCACAGCGGTACGATGTGTGGGATGACCTGAGTGCTTCGCTGCTGGCGCGGTATCCGGATATTCTGACGGTACACAAGGCGCAGGAAAGCGAAGATAAAATCTGGGAAACCGTCCGTCCGGTACTTCGGGAAGCCACGGACCGCTTTGTAGCCATGCGAGAAGCAGAGGGCGCCCGCTTGACGTCCGACATTGAGTCCAGAATGAAAACCATTCTCACCAATGTGGGCAAGATCGAGGAACGTTCGCCCCGTACGGTAGAGGAATACAAGAACCGGCTGGTGGCCCGTATCAACGAACTTATCGGTCAGGTGCAGATCGATCCCCAGCGGATCCTGACGGAAGCGGCGATTTTTGCTGACCGCATCGCCGTTGCAGAAGAAACGGTGCGTCTGCGCAGCCATATTGCGGAAATGGCAGAAATGATGGAATCCAACGGCGGCATCGGCCGCAAGCTGGACTTCATCGTGCAGGAACTGAACCGGGAAGCCAATACCATCGGCTCGAAGGCACAGGATGCCGAGATTGCCCATTTGGTCATTGAGATGAAGGGCGAAATCGAGAAGATCCGGGAGCAGGTCCAGAACATCGAATAAGGAGTGGAACGGGATGAAGCTGATTAATATCGGGTATGGCAATATGGTATCCGCCAGCCGGCTGGTGGCCATTGTCAGCCCCGAGTCGGCCCCCATCACGCGCATTAGTCAGGATGCCCAGGAGCGCGGGAGGCTCATTGACGCAACCTACGGCCGCCGCACCCGGGCGGTGATTGTAACCGACAGCGACCATGTGATTCTGTCGGCAATCCAGCCGGAGACGGTGGCAAACCGTATGAACGAACGGGAACCGAATGAGGAACTGGAGG